>DATJPX010000045.1:0-11824 GCA_035506155.1 Anaerolineales bacterium | reverse complement strand
TGTCGCACTGAATAAAAGGTTGAGTGGTCATCAGCTTGTCTCTCCGAGCTTGATGGCCTGGAAGATCTTCATCCGCAGCAGGACCGCCGAGAGGACAGCCAGGGCCGCCACGAACAGGATGATGAACAAGCCATAGATCTGGATGATCGAGAACCAGGCGATTTCAATCTGGAAAGGCGGGTATTGCGCCTGGGCCGTCGAGCCGATCTGCAGGAACGGGACGAACAATTCACTTGCCAATATGCCCACGAAGGTCCCGGCCAGGATGCCGAGCAGGATCAGCGAAGCCAGCTCGGCCGCAAGGAAGACCCGCATCTGGCGAATGGACAGGCCAATCGCCCGCAGCATACCCATCTCGATGAACCGCCGGCGGAAGGAGAACAAGGCATAGAGCATGAAGCCCAGGACCGTCAACAATGCCGAGGCGATGAAACCGACAGAAAGCAACCCGAACAAGCCCTGCCGTTCCGGACGGCTTTGCTCTGCCAGGATGTCGACCCTGGTCGAAGACCAGCTTTGCACGAGCGTATTCAGGCCATTCTCCACCAGCTTGCTTTGGTCGGCAGTCTGATCGAGGGTGATGCTGTAGCCGCGCACCGCGTAGACGATCCCTTCCGGGTCGGCGTTGCGGGTGGTCCGCAGCCAGACCTCGTGGGGATATTCGGTCCCGGCATGCAGGAAAAAGTTATCCAGGTTGCCGACGAACAGCGGGCCATCCTTCGGATACCAGGTCGGGAACAGGTTGACGGTCCCGACGACGGTCAATTCCATCGGGATCGATTCGCCCGCCACCCCGGTCTGGATGCCGAAGATCAATTTGTCCCCCAATTTGAGATGCTGGCTCTTCATCAAATCGGTCGAGACCAGGACGCCATCCGGATTGGCGCCCAGGGAATTCATCAAAAATCCCAGGGGCAGGCTCGCAAAATTGTACTGCCAGTAAGCTGCCTTGCCGAACGTCGCCCGATCGATCCCAAGGAATGTGCCCGTGACCGTGGCGGTGGGCGTGAGGACGGAGGCGGAATACCTGCCGACCCGCGTCGCCGCGGTCACTCCCTTGATCCTGAGATGTTCTTCGACCGGATCGAAAGTATACGTCGGGGAGCTGTTATCCAGATTGACAGTCGTGCCCATTTCCAGGAGGTTCATGTCGGAACCGACCTGGTAGGAAGACTGCTTGACCAGCTGCCCGTCCAGGGTTTTCGCCAGCGAGGCCGTAAAGGCCGACAGGCCGAGGGTGAGCAAGAGCAACACCAACGGGGCGCTGTAGAACGCCGGTGAGCGGGCAAGGAAACGCGCCGCCATCACCACTCCCACGCTCTTCGTCTTTTCCAGGAGCCAGCTGATGAAATTCATCAGGTGCGGAACCAGTCGCAGGGTGAAAAGGGCCACGGCGAAGATCCCGATGGCCGGAGCGATCAGGAGCAGCGGGTTTTGAAGCGGGTTGGGGGCATTCCCGGTCCCGTTCAAAGCCTGGCGGCTCTGAACTTCGAGCTGCCACAACCCATACCCCGCCGGGATCAACATGATGATATCGACCCAGTACCGCTGCCACCAGGGCGCGTGCAAAAAGCGCGCCCGTTCCTGTTTATACGTGACGATCGTCTTCGAAGCGCCGCTCAGGGTGGGAATCAAAACCTGGACGAGCAGGATCGTTCCGATCCCAAGGATGCCGTAGGCGAGAACGGAAGTGGTCAGGTTGACGCGCAAACCGATGTTGGCGGTGAAATCCAGGAAGCTGCGCGCCCGCCCGATGGCGTGGGCGATCCAGTAGCCGATCAGGATCCCGCCCGGGAGGGCGACGAGTCCGAGCAGGACTCCCTGGAGCATGGATATCCCGACCACCTGGAGCGAACTGGCGCCCCGGCTGCGTAGGATGGCCATCTCTCCGCGCTGCTGTCCGACGAACAAGCCCGTCACCAAGCCGATGAAAGCCAGGATCAGGCCCAAGATCGGTACGCTGAAAGCATACAGAAGGTAGGTGAGGAAAGGCGCATTCGTCTGGTAGCGTTTCAACGCCTCCAGCGGCGAGCTGGTCAGTTTGACATCCCCGAGGAGGGTTCCGGCATAGCTTTGAACGTCCTGGATGCGCTTATCGAAGCCGGCGATATCGTTGACGTGCAGATGCGAGCCGTCCGCGACGATATACCACATCGAGTAGCGAAGCTCGTCAGGGATGGCTTCACTGATCGCATTGGTATAACTCTCCTCGTTGACGACGATCCAGTTCGCCGAGCTCTGATCCCAGTATGGTGCGGTCGGATCGGTCGCCCGCCAGATCCCAACGATCGTCACCGGGATCTCGATATTGTCGCGGCGGAGATAATATTCATCGCCGATCTGGATCCCGTACTGGTCCGCCATCGATTCGCTCACCATCGCCTGGACCGAGTCCAGGTCGAGCATGGAGGTGAACGGCTGGGGATAATTCCCGTGGACGGCCAGGACGGTCTGCTGGATCGGGCTGACGAAGGCCACGTCGGCGGAAGTCAGGAAATACTGGCTCCCGGGCACCTTGGGATCGAAAGGCGGGTACAGAAAATAATCATCCGAATGAACGCGGCGTACTTCCTGCATGATGGGGAAACGCAACTCGCGCAATCCCTTGCCGGTCAGGTATTCGTCCAGCGGGAGGATGTCCTGCCACTGCGGGGCAGTCTCGCCAGCCACGTTGACTTCGAAAGTGAACTTCATCGGGGCATAATCGACCGGATGATGGACGAGGTCGGCGACATGCCCGGCAAACAGCTCTTCGCGGAACAGGCGGAAATACGTCGCATCGGCGTACATCGGGATGCTGAGAATGAAACCGGATGCGATCATCAGGCCGACGATCGCGGCGATGCTCAGGAATCGTTGGGTCAGGAGGCGCTTGACCGCAACTCCGACGGTGATTCGAACCTGTTTGAAAAATGGTTCCAACTTAAGGAATAGCTTCTTCATGGTCCGACGACCACCTGTCCTTCAGTCAAGCCGGAGATGATTTCGATTTTATCGGTCGTCTTCAGGCCGATCTCGACATCCACGCGCTTGGGGCCGTTATCGCCGTTGATGATGACGAACGTCCGTCCGCCGACCGTCCGGATGGCATCCGGGGGCAGCCAGAGGATGCCGATCTTGTTGGCGAGCTGCACGTCGACCGTCACGGTGTCGCCGGATTTGAAATCGCTGGTAGCCGGTGCCGTGTCGAGGGTAATGTGCACAGTCTTGTCATTCTGATCGCCGGTTCCATAAGGCGAAGGGAGCTGGGTGATCTTCCCGGTCCATTTCAAGTCAGGCTTGTCGTTCGGCAAGACGGTGACCGGCATGCCTTCGTACATGCTCTTGAACTCGTCGTCGGCTTTGGAGGCATCCACATTGGCGACGATTTCCATCTGCGTGCCATCCCCGATGGCGAACGCCGGGGTCGTGTCCGTGACGGACCGGCCGGGATTGACGCCCGAGATGATGATCCCGTCCAGGGGCGCATAGACGCGGGCCTTGTCGACCTGCGCCTGAAGCTGGCCGAACGGATCGGGGCTCTTGGGGTCGATCCCATACTTCACCAGGGCTTCGTTGTAATCGAGCTGAGCCAGGTCGATGTTGAGGGCCTGGATTTGGATATCGTAAGGAGAGGCGCCTGTCGCCTTGTATTTTTCCAAGGTCAACTGGGCGATCTTCAAATTATCTTCCGCCCTCTGGATGGCGTCCTGTGTCGAAGTCGCGCTGATCAGCAAGTCGTTCAATTCCACCAAATTAGCCAGCAGATCCCCTTTTTTCACATGATCGTTGACCTGGACGAACACATCCCCGACGTGCCCATCCATTTGGAAATAGACGGTTTTCAGCGTGCGGGGCTGGACCTGGCCGAAGAGTTCCACGTTGATCACGATATCCCCCCGGGCGACGGTGTAGGACTTGCGTTCCGCAGTCGGGTAAGGCGTCGGCGTCACGAGGCTGGACGTGGATCCGCAGCCAGCCAGGAGCACGGACAAAGCCGCGACCAGGGAGAAAAGGGATATCAGTATTTTCTTCTTCATTGTTTACTCCATGCCGATCTTGGCAACGACCTTCGAACTTCCGACATTCTTCGCCGGCAGCGGGATCACCGACCCGGCGACGGCTTTTCCGTCCACTTCGAGCCGGACCTGGTTGCCGGGTCCGATTCGCTGGACGGTGATCTCATAGCGGACGCCCCGGAACTGGCGGACGGCCTCGAAGCCCTTCCAGTCCTGGGGGATGACCGGTTTGATCTCCAGGCCGCCATACGTTGGCTGGATGCCCAGGATGGCCTGGGAGATGGCGACATAATTCATCGCCGCCGTCCCCGAGAGCCAGGAATTCTTGGCTTCCCCATGGGTGGGGGCGTCCTTGCCAGCGATCATCTGGGCGTAGACGTAAGGCTCGCATTTGTGCAGTTCGCTGATCCCCTCCCGCTTGGAAGGATTGATGCGCGTATAGTAATCGAAAGCCTGGTCGCCGCGGCCGATCAACGTTTCGGCGATCATGATCCAGGGATTGGTGTGGCAGAAGATGCCGGCGTTCTCCTTGTATCCCGGTGGGTAGGATGAAATCTCGCCCAGGTGGAGGTAATACTGGCTGAAGGCGGGTTGCTGCAAGACGATGCCGTGCGGCGTGGCCAGGTGCTTCGCCACTGAATCGAGAGCCTTCTCCGCCCGGCCGTCCTCGACCCCCAGCCCGGCCCAGATGCAGATGCCCTGGGGCTCGATGAAGATCTGGCCTTCCTTATTTTCCTTCGATCCAAGGACATGGCCGAAATCGTCATAAGCACGCCGGAACCATTCGCCATCCCAGCCGACTTTCCAGACCGTTTCTTCCATCTTCGCCGCGGCAGTCTGCATTTTGGCTGCCTGGGCTTGGTCGCCGCGCTGGCCGGCGATCGCGATCATCTCCTTGGCAGCCAGCACGAACAATCCGGCGATGAAGACCGATTCGGCCACCTTGCCATCCTTGTTGGTCGTGGTCTGGAAGGACTGGCCGGGCGTATCCGAAAAACAGTTCAGGTTGAGGCAGTCGTTCCAGTCCGCCCGGCCGATCAGGGGCAGGTCGTTCGGTCCGAGGCGCTCGAGGGTGTACTGGAGAGCACGCTGCAGGTGCTCGTAAAGCGGCGATTCGGTCCCGGCTTCGTTTTCGTACTGAACTGGCACATCCAGGATGGCCCAATCCCCGGTCTCCTTCAGGTAAGCCGCAACAGCCAGCACCAGCCAGGCCGGGTCGTCGTTGAATCCGGAGCCGACATCGTTGTTGCCGCGCTTGGTCAGGGGCTGGTACTGGTGGAAGGCGCCGCCGTTCTTCAGCTGCGTCGCCGAAATGTCCAGGATGCGCTCGCGGGCGCGTTCCGGGATCATGTGGACGAAACCAAGCAGGTCCTGGTTGGAGTCGCGGAAACCCATCCCGCGCCCGATCCCCGACTCGTAGTACGAAGCCGAGCGGGACATGTTGAAGGTGATCATGCACTGGTAGGCATTCCAGATGTTGACCATCCGGTCGGTATGTTCGTCGGGGGTGGTCACCTGGAGCTTGCCCAGCAGCCCGGTCCAGTACTCGCGCAGGGCGACGAAGGCCGTTTCGACGTTTTTCGGTTGCAGGTACTTGGCGATGACCGGTTTGACGGTCTTCTTGTTGATGGTCTGCGAACCGGAGGGGTCGAACTTGGCATCCTTCGGGTTCTCGTGATACCCGAGAAGGAAGACGATCTTCTTCGTCTCCCCGGCCTTGAGCTGAACCTTGACATGGTGCGAGCCGATCGGCTGCCATCCGTAGGCAACCGAATCGGCCGATTTGCCCTGCTCAACCACGGCGGGATCGTCCCAGCCTCGGTACGGACCGAGGAAAGCCTCCCGCTGGGTGTCGTAACCGGCCAGCTTCTCGGAGCAGGCGAAATAGGCGAAGTGGTCGCGCCGCTCGCGGTATTCGGTTTTGTGGTAGATCACTTCGTCGACCAGCTCCATTTGCCCGGTCGAAAAGTTACGCTGGAAATTGGTGGCATCGTCGTTGGCGTCCCACAGGCAGAATTCGACCGCCGAAAAGATCGAAAGGTCGGCCGGCTGTTTGCGGCGATTGGTCAGGGTCAGTTCCCAGACCTCCAGGCTTTCGCCCAACGGGACGAAATAGCGCGTCTCGGCTTCGATCTGGCGAGCTGCCGAGCGGATGATCGTATAGCCCATGCCGTGCCGGCAGCTGTATTCGTCGAGCGTGCTGCGGACCGGCATCCAGGAAGGCGACCAGAATTTCCCCTCGGCATTGTCCCGCAAATAGATATACCGCCCGCCCATATCATTGGGAGCGTTGTTGTAGCGATAGCGCGTCAGGCGACGAAGGCGGGCGTCCTTGTAAAAAGAATATCCGCCCGCCGTGTTGGAAATCAGGCCGAAATACGCCTCGCTCCCCAGGTAATTGATCCAGGGCAAAGGCGTGTCCGGGCGCGTGATGACGTATTCTCGGGCAGCATCGTCGAAATGTCCGAATTTCATAGGTGTCTCCTCGATTGAAAAAAATAAGTGCAGTCTTGGGGGAAATGATCGAATTGAACAACCATGATTGCATCGTCTGGAAGTAGAGTCCCGCCGATTATACCGCGCAGCCTTGTTTTGGTGTAACCGGTTGCAGTGATTTCCCGGCAAAATCGATGATTTCCGGCGCCGGGAAAAGTTTCCGGGCGGATTGATTCTCCGCCCGGATTTTCGCTCAAGATCGACTGTTGGGCCGCCCTGGCCCGATCAGCCGGACAATTTCAGGTGTGCCTGCCGCAGGCGTTCGAAGTCCATTTTTTCCACTTCCCGGTCGTAGGTGACGAAGCCATTGACCTCGATCTCCACATCCGTGGTCTGGGTGTAGACCGCCGCCGAAAGCCCTGCCTCCACCCAGGGCTCCAACTCCCCTTTCAGTAATTCAAGATAGGCATCGGTCAACGCGGCTGGGGTCGTGAACTTCTTGTACCCGAATTCCGCCGACGGATCCCACGAATGACCATCGAACTTCAGGCTGTAGCCGCCAAATTCGGAAAGGACGACCGCCCGGTTTTGTTCCGGCCTGATGATTGGCAGCTTCTTGAAATAGACATGCAGGCTCTTGCAATCCCCGCCGCCCTGGTCGAACCAGCCGCTGGCATGATCGACCGGCCGGGTGGGGTCGACTTCCTTGAGGCGGGCGGCGATGCGATTGGCATCATATTGACCCCAGCCTTCGTTGAAGGGAACCCACATCCCGATACAGGGGAAATTGTAAAGGTGCTCGACCATCCTTTCGATTTCATCGTCGCAGTCTTCCCGCGAGCCCGGCTCGGCCCGACCGGCGTAGCGGTAATTACGATCGCGCCTGCGCGAGCCGAACAGGATCGCCAGGAACGATGTGACATCCCCGACCGCCGAACCACCGTTGGGCATATCCTGCCAGACGATCAACCCCAGCCGGTCGCAGTGGTAATAATAACGAGCCGGCTCCACCTTGACGTGCTTGCGCAGCATGTTGAAGCCCAGCGACTTGACCAGCTCGATGTCTTTGAGCATGGCCTCATCGGTCGGCGGCGTGTACAACCCATCCGGCCAGTAGCCCTGATCGAGCGGGCCGAACTGGAAGAGAGGCCGGTTGTTCAGGCATAGCCGCGTGCGTCCTTTTTCGTCCTTCCCCAGACCGAACTTGCGCATCCCGAAATAACTGCCCACTTTGTCGTGGCCGGCGGTGACAGTCAGGTCATAAAGATGAGGCGAATCGGGACTCCACGGCTTCGGGTGCGGGATAGACAAAGTGATAATCCCGTCTTTTGATTGCCCCTCCGCGATCGGCCGTCCCGCATCGCTGACCCGGACGTGCACCCTATCCGTAACGGCCGGCCCGTCCGACAGGGCGACGCCCACGGAGACCGATTCCCCGTCCAAGTCGGGTGTGATCCTGAGGCATTTGATGTATGTCTCCGGGACGGGTTCGAGCCAGACAGTTTGCCAGATCCCCGAGACAGCGGTATACCAGATCGACTTCGGTTTTAGCACCTGTTTCCCGCGCTGCTGCCAGGAGGAGTCGGTCGGATCCCAGACGGCTACGACCAGCTCGTTCACGCTGTCGGTGATTTGAGCCGTAATATCGAATGAAAATGGCAGGTAACCGCCTCGGTGGGTCCCCAGAAGCTGCCCGTTGACCCAGACGGTCGCCTCCCAATCCACCGCCCCGAAGTGGAGCAGGATGCGTCTCCCGCCCCACTTTTTCGGCAATGTGAAGGTCCGGCGGTACCACAGGCGTTCGTCCGGGCCGAGGGCACGCTTGACGCCCGAAAGGGCCGATTCGAGCGGGAAAGGCACGAGGATGCGCCCGCCGAAATCGACGCTCTGATCCAGGTCGATCGAGGCGATCCCGAATTCCCAATAACCGTTCAGGTTCAGCCACTCGTGGCGCGTCATTTGCGGACGGGGATATTCAGGCCATGGCCAGACGTTGTCTGGTGTGACGTCCTTTGCCCAGCGCGTCAACAAATCCCCTTGGACGGGTCTCCAGTCGTCCATATCACTTTCCAGTCGATTTCTGTTTTTTCGTCAGGAACAAGGGGATGGCCGCAAGCAGCGTTGCCGCTCCCGCCACTTGGAAGAGCAGCGGGGTCGGGATGTAGGCCGCCTGCCCGTCGATGACGGTCTTGATCCCATAGGTCGTTCCCAGCCAGCCTCCCGTCAACGGCCCCAGGATCATCGGCAGCATCACCCAGAAGAACAGGTAGAAACCGGCGAATTGGCCGCGCTTGTCATCGGGGAAAAGATCCTTGCTCCAGGTGCCCGTGGCAATCGTCCAGGCCGTCAGGGGGCCGAGCCAGAGAATACCGGTGATGATCAGGGGAACGAGGCTCTTCACAAGGGAGAAGAGGATCAGCCCGATCATCTCCGCCGCGACCGCAAGGAGCGCAACGGGTTTGCGCCCCCAGCGGTCCACCAGCAGGCCGAACGGATAGGCCAGGGCGATCCCGCCGATCAGGATGCAGGCTGCGATCGTGATCGAGGAACTGGTGGTATCCAGCTGGACATAATGCTGGAGGTAGATGATGAGATAGGGGAAGAAGATATTCTGGGCGATCGCCCAGAGCGAAATACCAAGCAGGACCAGGAAAAATTCCCGGTTTTCGACGAGCGTTTTCCAGTGGAAACTGTCGGCCAGCTGGCCCCAGTAGGTGCCCTGGGGTTTTTCGGCGATCGGCTCTTCGTGAATGAAGAAGCTGCCCACCAGGCCGAGCACAAGGACCAATCCGCCGATGGCGTAGAAGAAAACGAAGTAACCGAGCTTATCGATGATCGGCCCCGAACCGCCGTAAACGACCAGGATCGCCACCCAGGTCAGCAGTTCGACCACGCTCATCACCCGGCCTCGGTTTTCCGTGGAAGTGACATCGGTGATGTATGCGTTCAGGGAGGCGTCGTTGGCGGTCGAACCGAAGAAGGTCATGATGCAGTCGAACAGGATGGCCATCCCAACCGCCAACATGACCGGGTGGAAAAAGGAGGCCAGCGGATAAATCGCTGTAAAGATGCCCCAGGCCAGGTAGCCAAAGACGATGAATGGACGTCGGCGACCCCAGCCAGACCGGGTCCGGTCGGAGAGGGTTCCCATCAGGATGGTCGTCAGGGTGGCGGCCACCGCGCTCGCTGCCACCATCCAGGAGATCGGCCGCGGGTCAGGGGTGATCTTGTTATACATGAAGGTGTTGTAGTACTGATTTTCCACCCCCCAGGCCAGCTGTCCGGAAAAGCCCAGCAGGATGATTGCGATCCAGGTCTTTGCAGGCAATGATGATTTGGATTGCATGGCGTCCTCGCTCCTCAATTTTTATTCTGGATATTGATGTTACCAACGGGCGTGATGTTCCTCGGCAAACCCGACCAGTTCTTTGATCTGGACGACCTCGCCATCCTCCCCAATCGCTTTCCCGTTGTAGCGGCCGAACATTTGATGGACTTCGCTAGTGATGACAGCCAGGTTCGTCCGGGCAATTCGCTCCTTGAAAGGTGTGAAGACCAGGTCCAGTCGGCCCTCGGTATCGGTGAACTTCCAGGGCTTCATGTATTCCCCGGGAATGTAATCGAACCTGACCTGGTCGAGTTTGTGGATGCGATTCCCCAGGACCAGGGCATTCTCTCCGGCCCGCGAAAGGTCGCCAAAGCCGCAGCCCAGATTCAATCCCACCGTCCGGCCGTCCGGCAAAAAGCCCGAGCTGCTGGCCCAGTTCCAATAGGATTGGTATTCCCATACCCCTCGCCCCCAGTCCAGGGAACCGATACAGGTGTGCGGGTCAAGGTTTTCGATCACATCGCCGTACCGAAGCGATCCCGTTGCCGGCATGCAGTTGATCTTCCGGTTATAGTAGAACCGCCGCCTGCCGATCGGGATGACGATCGCCATCGACTCGAATCCGGGCGGACAGTCGAGGCATAAATCGGCCTGGATACCCCGGCCGTCGTGAAAGCCCGGCCAGGATACAACGACCTGACGTTGGTTCCCGGTAAACCGGAAATCGAGGCGGGCTTCATCGTTCTGGAAGTGGCTGTCCCCTTCGGTGCTGTTGCGCGGCAGGCTGACGCCTCTGGCAAACGGGATGACCAGTCCCTCCTCGTGCAGTTCGCCGGTCTCCAGGTCCATGACGTAGACGAAGATATTGCCGGCATATCCCAGGTCGGCGATCGTCGCCGAGAAAAACCTGTGTGGGGTGAAGACCGCGTAATAGTCCCAGCGCTTGATCCGCAGGCGCTGGAGGGGTTTGATCGCGTAGAAACGCGCCGATTCGAGGTTGCAATCCAGCAAAGGTTGGCGCGCCCAGCCCACCTGGGCCAGTCGCCCGTCCGAGGTCAGCAACGGACCGGGTTGGGTCAGTTCGATTTGCATTGGCTCTCCTTTCCAGTTATCAGTGTATAGCGAATATTTGGAGGTGTCAAACAAGGAAGGAGGTGCGTGTTCTCGTGTTTTTCGGCGATTATCCTGGTCGGCGACCGGAAAAGATCACCGCCGGAAGGAGCGGTCGCCAAAGGGGAAACTTTTCCAGCCGCTTTTCGATCCATAACCCCCAGCGGGTATTCGTCAGGAACGGCGGGAAAAAGCCGAAGCGATGCCGGTCGGGAGATTCCAACCCGGCTGCCCGCATGGCCGGGAAGATCACCCCCGGATGCATCTTGGCCATGCCGCCATCCCCTTTCCAGGTCATTCGCGGCGTAATGATGATCTGCAGGTAATACAGGATGTTATAGGCGTTCGGCTCGATGAACGCGATCAATCCACCGGGTTTGACCACCTCCGCCATAGCTTTGAAACAAGCGGCAAGATCGTGCATATGGTGTAGGGCAAAGAATCCGACAACGGCATCGTAGGAGTCGTTCATGGAGTCGGGGTGGTCGATGATATCAAGGCAATAGAGCGGGATCTCGAAACGGCCGCCATTGTATTCCTTCAAGCGGTCGAGCAGGAAGGGGGATATATCCAGGCCTTCGACCCGGATCCCGCGGGCCGCCAGAGGGATCGTGTAGCGCCCCATCCCGCAACCGACATCCAGCACACGATCCCCGGGCTTGATCCCGGTGACTCTCAAGAATTCATCCAGGTGATGCTGGGTATAGGCATTCCCGGTCGGCAGCATGGTCTTCTTGATTTTCTTGTCGTAATACTGGATGGTTTCCTGGTTATGTTGTTCGAAATCGGTTCGGTCCGGCATTTTTACACCTCAGGGTTTTGGTTGAATCGCACGCCGATGAACTCAGCGACAGGGAATTCCAGCGGAGTTGGATTGGTCCGGGGAAGGGCTTTGAATTTCCACAACAAGGCCCATGCGGCCGCCCGGAAGCCCACCTTCATCCGCATCCAG
>DATJPX010000044.1:0-22492 GCA_035506155.1 Anaerolineales bacterium | reverse complement strand
TCGGCTTGATCCAAAATCCGCACTGGGTCACGGATTACTGGGCGATCGGCAATCTCAAAGTGGCCCAGAATTTCGGCGGCGCCCCGACCATTTGGGGGTTGAGCGCCCTGCCCTGCCGCAACGGGTCTGGCTGCATGTTCGCCCTCGGCGGACCGGCTGTCCTCCTGCTCGGATTGGGTTTCCTCTGGTTTGCCTTTCGCCGAAGGAATCTTGCTCCGCTCGAAATCATGGCCCTGGCGGTGGGTGTGACCATGCTCGTCACCCCGTATACCTGGACATATGACCAGGTGCTGCTGCTCGTCCCGATCCTGGCGATCGTCCTGGAGCTGGACCGCAGGAAAGGCCATTTTCTCCTCGTCTCCGGCTTCTTTCTCGGGATCGACCTCGTCGTCCTGGTCCTGCTGGTCTTCGATACGCTGATGCAGGTGGAAATCCTGAACGTCGTCATCCCGCTGCTCGTCCTGGGAATTCTGGGGTGGCTCCTGGCGCCTGCCAGCCCACCCGGGAGGTCGGCATGAAAGTCCTGTACATTGCGGCCGAATGCAAGCCATTTTCAAAAGTCGGCGGCGTCGGGGATGTGGCCGGCGAGCTGCCCCTGGCCCTGCAGGAACAGGGCGTGGATATCGAGATCGTCACCCCGCTCTACGAGGGCGGCTCCGCTTTGCTCTCTGCTGAAAAGCTCGCCCAAATCCACGAGACCCGTTACCGGCTGCCGTTCCGCGACCAGGCCGGGGAGACCCGGGAGGAGACGGTCGACCTGTATCGCTGGAAGCCCGACCGGGATTTCCGCGTGCCGGTCTCGTTCGTCGCCAATCCGACCTACTTCGGCGGGAAGTACGCCAAACCCTATATCGTCAGCGAATTCATTCCCTACTTCGACGACGCCCTGCGCTTCTCCTTCTTTTCGCAGGCCTGCCTGCAGCTCATTCGCGAGCGGAAGCCCGACATCGTCCACATCAACGACTGGCCGCTGGGCACCCTGTTCGGCTGGATGGTCCGCGAAGGACTCCCGGCCAAGCGGGTGCTGACGGTCCACAACATCGGCTACCAGGGCAACCTGGGCATCCAAACGGTCAAGGACTGGAACCTGGCCGACCTGATCCAGGATCCGCAGACCGGGCCGCTGTTCCTCGACCCGCACGTCGAGTGGAACAGCGTCAACGCCCTGCGGCTGGGGCTCGAGCTATCCGACCGGGTCAACACGGTCAGCCCCACCTACTCCCGGGAAATGCTCCAGCCGGAAGACCCGGAACGCTACTTCGAAGGCGGAAAAGGGCTGGAAGCGGTCACCTGCCGGCTCGAGAAGGAAGGCAAGCTGGTCGGCATCCTGAACGGATTCGAATACAAGTCCGGCGGCGAGGCCTCCGCTTTCGAGCGCACGCTCGAGCAAAAGACCGCCATGAAGCAGGCCCTGGGAAAGGATTTCAAAGACCCGGACGCCTTCCTGTTGGGCTTCGTCGGGCGGGCCGTCGAACAGAAATTCAAGCTGCTGGCCGAAAACCTGGAAGGCCGGAGCGTGCTCGAGCATATCCTCGACCTGCCCGGAGTCAACGTCGCCATCGTCGCCAACGGCGTGCCGGAATACGAGCAGTTCCTGGGCCGGATCAAGGCCCTGGGGCAGGAAAACTGCTCGATCACGATCGCCTTCGACAAAAGCCGGGCCGAACAGATCAGCAAGGGCAGCGATGTCTTCCTGATGCCCAGCCTTTTCGAACCCTGCGGGATCACGCAAATGGAATCGCTCAGCAACGCCACGCCCCCTCTGGTCCGCTGGACCGGCGGGCTGGTGGACACGGTCATCCCGCACACCCAGCCGGACGGGACCGGCTTCGGCTTCGACGGCGATACCCGGGAGGAAGTGCTGCTGAACCTGATCCATTCGGTGCGGGAGGCGCTGGCCCTCTTCCGCGATCACCGAGAAGATTTCAAAGCCTTGCAGCGGCGCGGCTACGCGCAGCGTTTCCTCTGGTCGACTTCCGCCAACGAATACATCGAAAGACTCTACCGGCCCGTCCTCTGAACAGCCATCCCGCGCGGGAGAAAGTAAAGTCATGAAGCTCAAACGCCAAGCCGTCCTGTTCCTCCTGGTCATCGCCAGCCTGGTCCTCTCCAGTTGCCGGCCGGGAGGGATCGCCAGCCCCACGGCTGCATCATCCACGACCAAGCCGATCCCCGCCAGCAAATTCGTCGCGGCTGCAAACGGCAAGTTCTACCTGGACGGGCATCCGTATTACTTCATCGGCGCCAACTTCTGGCAGGGGATGAACCTGGGCGTGGACGGTCCGAGCGGGAACCGGGCCCTGCTCGTCCGCGACCTGGACACGCTCCAGCAACTGGGCGTGACCAACCTGCGGGTCATGGCCAGTTCCGAGGGACCGAACAGCGAACCGCACCGCATGGTGCCGGCCCTGATGGTCTCGCCGGGCGTCTACGACCCGGCCGTCCTAGATGGGCTGGATTACCTGATCGCCGAGATGGGCAAGCGCAACATGAAGGCGGTCATGGTCCTCAACAACTACTGGCAGTGGTCCGGCGGAATGGGCCAGTACGTCTCCTGGGCCGAGAAATCCCCCATCCCCTACCCGGGCAATTACAACACCTTCATGACCTACGTGGCAAAATTCTACGCGTGCACGGAATGCCAGACCTGGTACCGCGCCCACATCCAGACGATCATCGACCACACCAATCCGTACACCGGATTGAAATACCGGGACGACCCGACCATCTTCGCCTGGGAGCTGGCCAACGAGCCGCGCCGCTACCCGGTCAACTGGATCGACGACACCGCCGCCTACATCAAATCCCTCGACCCCAACCACATGGTTACCACCGGCTCGGAAGGCAGCCCGCCAGGCGAAAGCCAGAACTTCATCCTGACCCACTCCAGCCCGGATATCGATTACGCGACCATTCACATCTGGCCGCAGAACTGGGGCTGGTTCGACCCGAGCTCCCCGGAAAGCTACGACAACGCCGAGCGCCTGGCGATCGCCTACTTCCAGCAGCACGCCGTGGAAGCCGCCTCCCTGGACAAGCCGCTCGTCCTGGAGGAGTTCGGCCTGGCCCGCGACTGGGATCCGCTGCACGACATCTACAATCCCTCCGCGCCCACCACCTACCGGGACAAGTTCTACACCGCCATGTTCGACCAGGTTACCTCGGCCATCGCCATGGGCGAGCCGGTCGCGGGAGCGAATTTCTGGGCCTGGTCCGGGCAGGCCCGTCCGGGCTACCCGTGGATCGGCGACCCGCCCCACGAGACCGCCGGCTGGTATTCCGTCTACGACACGGACAGCTCCACCCTGGCGATCCTCTCGGATTACGCCGCCCGGCTGGCCAAACTCAACAAGTAATCCCGGCTACCAGACACAGGAGATGCGAGAATGAAGAAAAAACAAGCCGTCATAAAAATCCAGGCCGTCGTGATCCTGGCCGCATCGATCATGGCCTCCGCCTGCGGGGCCGGGACGAAGGCGCAGCCGTCTGCTCCGGCGGACCTCCCGGCGATCAGCGCCGTGAGCATCGACAAGAACGAGGTGCCGAACTACCAGTCCCTGGATATGACCGTCCTGCTCCAGGCGAAGTACACCAATCCGTACGACGCCCGCCAGGTCAGCCTGGACGGCGTTTTCACCAGCCCGGATGGCAAGACGACCATGAAGGTCCCGGGGTTCTGGGACGGGGAGGCCGCCTGGCAGGTGCGTTTCACTCCATCCCAGGTCGGCGACTGGACCTATCGGCTGACCGTGACCGACAGCCGCGGCACGGGCAAGGCCTATGCCGGCAAGTTCAGCGTGACTGCCTCGGACCTGCACGGCTGGCTGCAGCCCGGCAATGCGGTCGATCCCGCTTATAGCGCCCGCTACCTGGTCTACCGGGACGGCACGCCCTTCTACGGGGTGGGTCACGACGATGCCTTGAACATCCTCATCGGCGGATTCAGCCTCGATTCCGGGGTCAAGCTCTTCAGCGACATGAAGGCCGCCGGGGAAAATTACGTGGTCTGGTGGCCGATGTACACCAACTCCCTGATCGGCTCGAGCTATCAGGACTACTCCGTCGCCAACATGAAGGTCATCGATACGGTCGTGGCGGACGCCCAGAAGAAGGGCATTTTCCTGGTCTTCACGATCTGGGACCATCCCGAGCTGCGCGACAGTACGCACGCTTGGGGCAACGGGAACTGGTCGGCCAACGGTTTCAGCCAATTGGGCGACATCTCATCGTTCTTCACATCGGACGAGGCCTGGGCCTGGCAGGAAAACCTCTACCACTACATCATCGCCCGCTGGGGCTTCAGCCCGGCCATCGGCATGTGGCAGACCGTCTCGGAGATCAACGGGACGAACGCCTACGCCCAGACGGATCCCTGGCACAAGAAGGTCAACGATTATTTCGTCGCCAACGACCCCTATCGCCACCCGACCACCGCCAGCATGTCCGGCGACGTGGACTGGCCGACCGGCCACGCCGTGATGGACGCTCCCCAGGTGCATCTGTACGATTTTTCGAACGGCCCGCTCAAGATCGACGCGGTCCACGCCGCCGCGGACCTGGCCCACTGGACCTCCCTGATGTGGGGCCAGGCCGACAGGCCCAACTGGGTCGGCGAATTCGGCGTCCCCGGCGACACCTACTACCCGGAACTGTTCCACAATTCCATCTGGGCCGCCCTGGCGTCGGGTGCAGCCATGACCCCGGCGAAATGGAACAGCGGCGGAGCCTGGGGCGAGATGACGCCCGCCCTGTATGCAGACAACGGCCGCCTGGCCAAGTTCGTGGCGGATATCCCCCTGGCAAAATTGGATCCCTCGCCCCTGCAGCTCGCCAGTCGGGACCCGCAGGTGCGCGGCTGGGGTGTGGCCGGTAAGGACGGCGGCCTGTTCTGGGTCCAGGATTTCTCCCTGGAAGGGAAGACCATCGACGAAGTGCGCGCCGGTCAGGTCGTCCGCTCGGGCGTCCAGGTGGACGTGACCGGCCTGGCGGCGGGAATCTACACGGTCACGCCCTACGATACCTGGCAGGGCAGCTACCTGCCGGCCTTCGAGGTGACCTGCACAGACGGCCAGCCCTGCACCTTCGCCCTGCCGGATTTCAAAGCCGACATGGCCTTCAAGCTCGAACGAAAATAAGTCGCCTGCGGCTGCCTTGGGAAGCAACCTGTGGCGGTCATTAATTCTGGAAAGGCGAAAGATTGCATGGAAAAGGGACCCCTGATTGGTGCGGGCCGGACGGCGGAAGTCTACGCCTGGGGCCAGGACCGCATCCTCAAACTCTACCAGGATTGGATGGCAGCGCCGCCGATCGAGCGGGAGTTCGCCATCACGCGGGCGGCCCGCGAAGCCGGGCTGCCGGTCCCGGCAGCCGACGAACTGGTCCAGGTCGACGGCCGGCTCGGGATCGTTTTCGAGCGGATTCACGGCGTCTCGATGTTGAAGGTCCTGGAAAGCCAGCCATGGAGGCTCCCCGGCATCGCCCGCCAGTTGGGGGAGCTGCACGCCCACATGCATGCCTGCACCCTCCCGCCCGGGACGTATACCCAGCGCGAGCAGATCGAAAAGGGCCTCGAATGGGCCAAGGACCTGACGGAGGCGGAGATGTCCGCGATCCGCGCCATCCTTGCCGGCCTGCCCGAGGGGCAATCCGTCTGCCACGGGGACTTCCACCCCGACAACGTCCTCCTGACCGACCACGGTCCGATCATCATCGACTGGATGACCGGGACGCGCGGCCATCCGCTGGCCGACGTGGCCCGCACCGAGTTGCTTTTCAGCACCGGCGGGCTCCCGCCCCGCATCTCGCCTTTCATGAAGGTCGTCATCAACCTCTCCCGGTCCTGGATCTATAGAATCTACCTCCGCCGGTACCTGCAGCTCCATCCTGCCGGCCCGGGAGAGACCGAAGCCTGGCGGCTGCCCCTCCTGGCGGCCCGCCTGTTCGAGGTCGAGAACTATCCGGACGAAAAAGAGCTCATCCTGGGCAGGATCCGGGCCATCCTGGCTGGCCCGCGCTCCCATTGAACGATCCATTCGGCCAGGCAAGAGGAGGGAACATGGAAAATCCATCTACACCCGTCAAGCGGCCGTTCTTCCGCGGCCAGCCCGTCTTCGGATTGATCTTCGTCCTGGTTGGCCTGGGCGCCCTCTACCTGTTTGGGCAGACGGTTCGCCTTGCCTGCACTCGCCAGGACGGCGGGACGATCAGCTGCACCTTGCAAACTTCCGCCGTGGGGCTGGTCCCGCTGCGCAGCGCAACCGTCGCGGGCCTGCAATCCGCCCGGCTCGGTCATAGCTGCAATGGAGGCGACAATTGCTCCTACCGGGTCGAACTGGTCGGGGCGAACGGGACGACCGCGGTCACAGACTTCTATTCCACCGGGAAAACCGACAAACAGGCCCTCGCCGACCAGATCAATCGGTTCGAGCAAGACAGCGCCGCGCAGACCCTCCAGGCGGAAGTCCCGCTCAATCCGCTGACCGTCCTGTTTTGCGGCGTCTTCGTCGCCGCGGGCATCTTTGCCATGTTCGTCCCGATGCGTCCGGGCCATCATTACCACCATCACTAGGCAAAGGCCAAGCGATGCCGCTTCCGATGGTTCACCTGGCGATCGCCGTCCGGCTGGCGGATTCTTTTCCAGCCGCCGGGGAGCCGGATTTCCTGCTCGGTAGCCTGGCGCCGGATGCGATCCACATGCGGGCCGGGGCGAGGCCGGCGGACAAGGACGCCTGCCACCTGAGAGGCGTGGAGGGGCTTCCGGATCTTGACCGCATCCGCTCGCTGCTGGCCGAGGGGGACCGCAGGTCCGGCCCGCTGGCTGACTTTACCGCCGGCTACGCCGCCCACCTGATCGCCGACCGCCTGTGGATGGTCCTCGTCTACTCGGAATTCAAACGCAAACTGGAGCGCCTCGATCCCGAGGCCATGCGCAAGCTCTATTACCTGGAAACCGACCAGGTCGATTTCGACATCTACCGGCGGGCGGATTGGCGGCCGCGCGTCTGGGAGGGGCTGGCCCGGGTTTCGGCCCCCGAATTTTCCCCACTGCTGGGCGCCGGCGAGATCGCCGCCTGGCGCGATCATACCCTGCATTGGTTCGACGAGACGATGCAGGAGCCCGGGATCGTGCCGCAGTATCTCACGGACGCCCTGACGGAAGATTTCGTCGGGCAGGCCGCGGGGTCGGTCTCCGAATTCTTTTCCACCCTGCGCCGTGTCGATCCATAGCTCCTCGCCCGGGGCACGCTCCGGCGTGGGGCGATGCCCGGCAAGAAGCAGCCGCAATTTCCCAAGTCCCCAAAACTGAGTGCCGTTCCCCTGCGGCGGTAAAACATCCCGGAATTCAAGCCGGGCCGCCGATGACAGCCTTCCACCCTTAATGGCGAGTTGCAAAAGGGGTGCAAAATATGCAATAATAAGTATCAGGCAGTTGTCTATTCCACCTGTCAACCCGGCAGGCGGGCAGGGACTCTCGGAGGCGGTAGATATGTCCAATGACGACAGGCTGAACGAGGCGATCCGGTTGATCAAGACCGGCCGCAAGGCGGAGGCCCAACTGCTCCTGGAGCCTTACATCCAGGATAACCCGCAGAACATCAATGCCTGGATGTGGGAGGCCGAGCTCTTTTCCGCCGACTGCGACAAGGCCAAGGTCATGGAGATCTGCCTGGAACACAACCCGGGCCAGCCGCAAGTCAGCCGGGCCCTGGCGGTGCTGCGGACCCGCGCTGGCCTGCCGGCCGAACCCCTCCCGCAGCCGCCCGTGCCGGTCCTGCCGGAAACCCCCGGACCGGCTATTTCCTCCGGGAACATCTCCCGGGAACCCCCGCCGCTGCCTGCGGCCGCGCCGGTCCCCGATCCCCTCGCCCGGGCCACCCCGCGCACCCCGCCCCCGAACCTCCCGATCCCTAAAAAGTATCCCGATTGGCCGACCGTGGCCGGGGTCGTGGATCGTTCCGGGGTGCGGGCCGTGCGCAGCCGGTATGGGCCAACCTACTACGCCGAGATCGTGGCGCTGTACGTTGTGGATGGGAAGGATTTTACGATCCGGCATCCCTGGGCGGATAAGGGCAGCGTCACGGCCGTCGACGAACAGATCCTGGCGGCGAACTACCCGGTCGGGACCGGCGTATGGGTCAGTTATCATCCAAAAAATCCCCGTCGCGCCTGCATCGACGAGTGGGATGTGAAGTATACGAAGGCCAAACTCAAGGCCTTCAAACAAAAGCCGGAGATGCGTAAGGCCCTGGCACGCAAGTACCGCGGTCGGATGCTGAGTGGATTGCTGTGGGCCGGGGGAGGCATTGCCGCCACCGTGATCGCCAGCCTGATCTTTTCGCAGCTGGGCGTCGCCTACGTGGTGTTCACCGGTGCGATCATCGTCGGGATCATCAACTTCTTCTCCGGCCTGTTCGGCTGGTTGAAATATATGTAGCCTTTCATCGGCGCGGGCAAGCGCATCAGGAGGATGAACTGGTCGAGCCAACCAGCCAGGTTTTGATCGAGCACCTGATCCGCACGACCCGCCCGAATCAAGGCTGACCGGCAAACGCAACTTCCGCATCCTTTTTCGACCGTTTCCCCATTTCCAGGACTATCCTTCTATGCCCGAACTCCCCGAACTCGAGGCCATTTGTGAAGTGCTCCAACGCAAGGTCGTCGGCCAGACGATCGCGGAGGTGCGGGTCCTGCCGCCGGGCGGACCGATCGTCGTACGCGACCTGACCGGCAGAGGGTTCGAAACCGGCCTGGCCGGCCGGACCGTTACCGGGGTCCGCCGGCGCGGCAAGTTCCTGGTCTTCGCCTTCGACCGGCCGGACCTGTTCCTGGCGCTCAACCCCAAACTGACTGGCCGGCTGCAGCTGGCCCTGCCATCTGAAAAACGCCTCGCCAAAACCCACGTCGTCATCACGTTCACCGGCGGGGGCCAGCTGCGCTACAACGACCAGAAGAAGATGGGCCAGTTCTACCTGGCGGCCGACCCGGGCATCCTCCCGGAGTATGCCGGCCTGGGGCCGGAGCCGTTCGAGGTCACGCTGGAGCAATTCCGGAAGCGCCTCCGCCCGTTCCGTGGTGAGATCAAGGGCGTCTTGACCCGCGGCGACTTCCTCGCCGGGATCGGCAACGCCTACGCCGACGAGATCCTGTGGGCCGCCCGCCTGCATCCCTACCGCAAGTGCGCCACCCTGACCGACAAGGATGTGGATGTGCTCTACGCAGCCATGCGAACGACCCTCTCCGAAGCCACCGAAAAGGTCCGCGCCGGGATGGGCGAGGCCATCCACCTCGAACCGCGTGAGTTCATGTCCATCCACATGAAGACCGGCCAGCCCTGCCCGCGCTGCGGCACGCCCATCTCGCTCGTCTCCGCCAACCAGCGCATCACCAACTTCTGCCGGGCATGCCAGCCCGGGGGCTTGATCAAAGGGATGGAGTGATCCATTCGCATCCATACCGCGGGGTGACCGGACCCGTTCCTTCCGAGGAGCGGGTCCTTGTTTGGAGGTAAAATAATCCCGCCATGTTGATCCATTCCGCCTCCCAACTCCTCACCCTGACCGGCGGCCCGCAACGCGGCCGCGCCCTAGGCGCCCTGGGCATCCTCGAGGATGGCTCCGTCCTGGTCCGGGATGGGACCATCCAGGCCGTCGGCCGGACCAGGGAACTGCGCCGAGCCTACCCGGAGGAACCGCTCCTGGACGCCTCCGGCTGCGCCGTCCTGCCCGGCTTCGTCGATCCGCACACCCACGTCATCTGGGCCGGGGACCGGGCGGCCGAGTTCGAGATGAAGATGGCCGGGGCGAAATACATGGAAATCCTGGCGGCAGGCGGCGGGATCCTCTCGACGGTCAAAAAGACCCGGGCCGCCGGCCTCGAGACGCTCCTCGGCGAGACCCGTCCGCGCCTGGCGCGGATGTTCGCCCACGGAACCACCACCGCCGAAGCCAAGACCGGCTACGGGCTCGAGACCGAATCCGAACTGAAGATGCTGGAGGCCGTGCTGCGCCTGGACGCCGAGGGTCCGCTCGAACTGGCCCCCACCTTCCTGGGCGCCCACGCCGTCGCTCCCGAGTTCACGGGCGACCCGCAGGGATATACCGACCTGATCTGCAGCGAGATGCTTCCGGCAGTCGAGGAACGCTGGCTGGCCTCCACCCGGGGACAGCCCCTTCCTTTTGTCGACGTCTTCTGCGAGGCGGGCGCTTTCGACCTGGCCCAATCCCGCCAGATCCTGGCAAGAGCGCGTGAGCTCGGCTTTCCCCTCAAGCTCCACGCCGATGAATTCGCCAACCTGGGTGGGGCCCCCCTGGCAGTGGAACTGGGCGCCGTCTCCGCCGACCACCTGGTCAAGACCTCCGCTGCCGACATCCTGGCGCTCGGCGGCAGCGAAACGGTCGCCGTCTCGCTGCCCTGCACGCCCTTCGGCCTGGCCGAGAGCGAGTTCACCCCGGCCGGGCAAATCCTGGACGCCGGCGGGGTCCTGGCCCTGGCGACGGACTGCAACCCGGGAACGGCCTGGAACGAATCCATGCAGTTCGTCATCGCCCTGGCCTGCCGGGCCCTCAAGCTGACCCCCGCCCAGGCGATCGCCGCCGCCACCATCAACGCCGCCCAGGCCATCCGCCGCGCCGACCGGATCGGCTCGCTCGAGCCCGGCAAGCAGGCCGACCTGCTCATCCTGTCGGTCGCGGATTATCGCCAGCTGGGGTATCGTTTCGGGACCAACCTCGTCCGCCAGGTGGTCAAGCGCGGCCGGGTTTATGAGGTGGGAACCGGTTATTCGATTCGGGAGATTGAAAATGTCCATTAATCTGTCCCAGCTCGCCCCATTCATCTGGGCTCTGGCAGCCATCCTGGTGATCGTCATCGTCGTCTTCCTCGTACGCTTCTTCTTCAAACACATCCTGAAATTCGTCCTGCAGGGTTGCGCCGTGCTCCTCGTCCTCCTGGTCATCGTGGCGATCCTGAGCTACTTCAGGGTAATCAAGATCTTCTAGCAGGCGTCGACGGACCTCTGCCGGGGAGAGGCCCGCTCTTGTCCCCGGCTATAATTCCGGCTAAAATATCCTCATGATGAACATACCGAACGGTCCCATCCTGGTCGTCGAAGATGTCCCCAACGTCCTGGAGCTGCTCGAAGTGACGCTGCGCTTCAAGGGCTACCCGGTTGTGACGGCTCATAACGGACAGGAGGCCCTCGAAAAGGTCGCTGCCGAACACCCTGCCCTCGTCATCACCGACATCCTGATGCCCAAGCTGGACGGGTATGCCCTGGCCCATCACCTGCGCACCGACTCGCAGACCCGCCAGATCCCGATCATCTTCCTCTCCGCAACCTACGTCACCCCCGAGGACAAGCAATTTGCCATTAGCCTGGGCGCGGTCCGCTTCATCGAAAAACCCATCGACACCGAGGAATTCCTCCTGACCGTCGCCGAGCTGCTCACCCAGGGCTCGGAGCCGGCCCCGGAGCCCCTGGGCGACGGCGAATTCTACAACGGCTACCGCGAACGGCTGGAACACAAGTTGCGCCACAAGAACACCCAGATCTCCCGCACCGAGCGCCTGCTGACGACTCTGCCGATCGTCCAGCGCCCGGCCTTCGAAGCCCTGCTCAAACAGACCCAGAACGACCGCGACGAGATCCAGGCCGAATTGCGCCAGGTGCACGAAATCCTCGAGAAATTGAAGAAAAACTAAACATGCCGCCTGTCCTTGCAGACCTCGAACGGCTGGCCCGCCAGGCCGGTGAAATATTGCGCCTCGGCTACGAAGGCAAACACCAGGTGAGCTACAAAGGCGTCATCGACCTGGTCACCGAGGTGGACAAGCAATCCGAGGACCTCCTGTTGGGCGAGATCCAGCGGGCCTTTCCCGGTCACCAGATCATCTCCGAGGAGATCGGGGTCGTCCCCGGCCGGGAGGGCGACCAGTGGTTCGTCGACCCACTGGACGGGACGGTCAATTACGCTCACGGCATCCCGGTCTTTTGCGTCTCGATCGGTTACGCCCATAACGGGGAGATCGTCCTGGCCGCAGTCTACGATCCCCTGCGCGACGAGCTGTTCACCGCCGAGCGCGGCCGGGGCTCCCACCTGAACGGGCGGCCGCTCTCGGTTTCGCAGGCCTCCGAGCTTCAGCGCAGCCTGCTCGTGACCGGTTTCGCCTACGATCTCTGGACCACTCCCAACGACAACCTGGATAATTTCGGGCGCCTGGCCAAGCTCAGCCAGGGAGTGCGCCGGCTCGGCTCGGCCGCCCTCGACCTTTGCTATGTCGCCGCTGGGCGCTTCGACGGGTACTGGGAATTGTCCCTGCGCCAGTGGGACATGGCGGCCGGCAGCCTGATCGCCACGGAGGCCGGGGCGACCGTCACCACGCTTGAAGGCCGGCCCGACATCCTCACCCCGCCCTGCTCGCTGATCGCCGCCTCCCCGGCCATCCACGCCAGGCTGCTGGAAACCTTGAACCGGAAGGATTGATCCCTGCCGTTCTCCGGCCGGGATGATATAATTTTTTTATCGAAATCAGGAGAAGGAGATTGCAATGGCTGACCCGCGCGTCGAAAAGCTCGCTCAAATCCTGGTAGGGCATTCCACCGAGATCAAACCCGGCGACCGGGTGGCGATCGAGGCGACCACGGCCGCCGCGCCGCTGGTGCGAGCCCTGTACGCGGAAATCCTGGAGCACGGCGGCCAGCCGCACCTGCTGCTGGAGCTCCCCGACCAGGACGAGCTGCTCTTCGAGCACGCCGGCGACGAGCAGCTGGACTTCCCGCCGACGTTCCGCAAGCTGGCCTACGACCAGTTCGAGAGCCGCATCCGCATCCACTCGGCGACCAACCCGCGGGCCCTCTCGACGGTCGATCCGGTCAAGCAGAAGCGCCGCCAGAAGGCGCTCGCCCCGATCCTGGCCGCCCAGATGCGCCGGGGCGCCGACCGCTCCTTCAAATGGGTCACCACCCTCTTCCCCACCGAAGGCCTGGCCATGGAGGCCGAAATGAGCCAGAAGGCCTTCGAAGACTTCGTCTATCACGCCTGCCACGCCGACGAGGCGGACCCGGTGGCCGTCTGGCACCAGGTCGAATCCAACCAGCGTAAGATCATCGACCGCCTGGAAGGCCACAACCAGGTCAGCCTGCACGGCCCGAACGTCGACCTGACCCTCTCGATCAAGGGCCGCAAGTTCCTCAACGGCGCCGGGCTCAACAACATGCCCGACGGCGAGGTCTACACCGGCCCGGTGGAAGACTCGCTCAATGGCTGGGTGCGGTACTCCTATCCCGCCATCTACAACGGGGTGATGGTCGAGGGCGTGGAACTGACCTTCACCAACGGCAAGGTCACGAAGGCGACCGCCGAGAAGAACCAGCCATTCCTCCTGGAAATGCTCGAATCCGATCCCGGGGCGCTCTACGTCGGCGAGTTCGCCATCGGCACCAACTACGACATCGACCACTTCTCCCGCAACATCCTGTTCGACGAGAAGCTGGGCGGCTCCTTCCACATGGCCCTCGGGGCAGGCTATCCCGAGACCGGCTCGAAGAACAAGAGCATCATCCATTGGGACATGATCTGCGGGATGAAGGACGATTCCGAGATCAACGTGGACGGTGAATTGGTTTACAAGGATGGGAAGTTCACCTTCTGAACGGTCCGGCCAGAGATAGCAGACACCTCCTGTGGAAAAAACACAGGAGGCGCTTTTTTATGACAGGGGGAAGGGTTCGACCGCCTACGCGTACAACTGCTGGCGGATCTGGACCACCTGGCGGCGCAGGCGGTCGTCCCGCTCCAGGAGGTCGGCCACTTTCTCGCAGGCGTACATGACCGTGGTGTGGTCGCGGCCGCCCAGCGCCTGTCCGATCTGCGGGAGGGAGATGTTGGTCTCGCGCATCAAGTACATGGCGATCTGGCGAGGCAGGGCCACGTCGTGGGACCGGTCTGCGGAAAGCAGGCGGTCGACGGAAAGGTTGAACGCCCGCGCCACCACGTCCACGACGGCCGCTGGCTTGACGTCGCCGCGCTGCGGAAGCAGGTCGGCCAATGCCACGTCGGCCAGTTGGGCGGTCAGGGCCATCCCGCTCAGGTCGGCAAAGGCGACGATCCGGTTCAGGGCGCCTTCCAGCTCACGGATGTTGGACTGGACGCGCCGGGCGATCAGGTCCATGATCTCGGCCGGCACGCTGCGGCCCAGGCGCTCGGACTTGGAGCGCAAAATGGCCAGGCGGGTCTCCAGGTCGGGCAGCTGGATGTCGGCGGTCAACCCCCACTCAAACCGGGACCGCAGCCGCTCTTCCAGGGTCACCAGCGACTTCGGCGGGCGGTCCGAGGAGACGATGATCTGCTTGTTCTGCCCGTGAAGGGTGTTGAAGGTGTGGAAGAACTCTTCCTGGGTGGACTCTTTCCCGGCGATGAACTGGATATCGTCCACCAGCATGACATCCGCCGAGCGGTACTTGTCACGGAAGGCCTGGGTGGTGTGCTGGCGAATGGCGGTGATCATGTCGTTGGTGAATTCTTCCGACGAAACATACAGGACGTTCAGGCCGTGATCCTGGCAATAATTCCCGATCGCATGCAGCAGGTGCGTCTTGCCCAGCCCGACGCCGCCGTACAGGAATAAGGGGTTGTAGGCAGTGGCGGGATTTTCAGCGACGGCCTGGGCCGCGGCATGGGCAAGCCGGTTGTTCGGGCCGACGACGAAATTCTCAAAGGTGTAGCGCGGGTTGAGGGTGGAATTCCTCGGGCGCGCGATCGTGGAGAGCTCTTCATCGTCAGAGGCATCTCCGGCGGGTGCGGCGGCGTGCCGCTCGGGAGCGGCTTCCTCGCCCGCGCTGGTGTGAACCGAAAAGGCTACTTCGACCGGCCGGTTCATGATGCCCATCAGGAGACGTTTCACGGTGCTCGAAAGGCGGCTCTCCAGCCAATCCCGGGCATAGGCATTCCGTACGGCAACGGTGAACAGCCCGTCTTCGTAGGATGTAAGCTGGGTATCGCGGACCCAGGTGTCAAAGGATGCTTTTGGCATCTCCATCTGGAGTTGCCCCAAGGCAGACTGCCAGGCTTGCGTGGCGTCCATGTCTTCTTCCTCCAGGATCGAAATAATTCCGGCGTCAAGATGCAGGGACAGAAGCCCACTGCCAAAGCAGTGGGTCGGCCCCTCGTACTGGATTTAGTTTTCTTGCAGACTTTCTCGTTGGGGAGGATAGGGTTCGCTATCCCGTTCACGTAGCAACATTCTAGCAGAAATCCGGACCACATTCCATACGTCTAACCTACGCAAGCTTAAAAACTTACGAATTTTTAAGGTCATTTCTATGTTAAAGCGAGTTGTGAAACATGGCAGGCCAGATACGCCGGCCCGGCGGGCAGACTCCCCCCACCGCTCAGGCAGGAGGAAATACATCCGCCAGATATAGGGGAGAGTCTCGAGTACTTATCCACCCACTGGGTGAGGGGAATTTTCACCTTAAAAAATGCTAAACTGATAAGCTGCGGGGGATGGAATTGTGAAACGCAGGAAATGGAGTTTCGTTCCGGGGCTTCCGGGACAGTCAGGCTGGTTCTTGAGGGGAGAGGCGCGGCACCCAGGCAAGAATGGTCGTCCCTTCGCCGGGGGCGGAGATGATGTCCAGGTCGCCGCCGACGTTGGCAACCCGCGTCTGCATGTTCGCCAGCCCGTGGCCGACGGTCTTGTTGGCCTTTTCCATGTCGAAGCCCTTGCCATCGTCGTGGATCTCCAGCAGGAGCCGGTCGCTGGTCGTCCACAGGTCGACCGTGACCTTGCCGGCGTTGGCGTGCTTGGCGATGTTTGCCAGGGCTTCCTGGCAAATGTGAAACAATGCCATGGCGTTGGGCTGGGGGACGTTGGACAGCGGGGCCTTCGGACCAGCCAGGCTGACTTCGAGCTTGGTATTCTGGCGGAACTCCTGGATCAGGCGGTTGAGGCCTTCGATCAGGCTCTCGCCGCGCAACTGGCGCGGACGCAGATCCAAGATGTAGTTGCGGATGTCCCGGATGGTCCGGTTCAGGTCATCCATCGCTTTCTGGATGCGGGTCTCGGCGGATTTTGGATCTTCGCGCAGGGTGGCCCGGGCGTTCTCGAGCACCAGCCCGACCCCGTAGATGGACTGGATCACGCCGTCGTGCAGGTCCATCCCGAAGCGCTCGCGCTCCTCGAGTACAGCCACCCGCCGGGCATCGGAATGCAGACGGGCGTTCTCGATGGCCGTCCCGGCGCCGGCGGCGACCGAGACCAGCAGCTGCAGCTCGCTTTTGGCGATCGCCTTGCGGCTGCGCGTGGCGATGGTCAGCACTCCCACCACCTCCCCATGGGAGGTGAGCGGAATGCAGGCGATCTGCCGGAAGCCGGCCTTGACGACGGCCTGCCGGGTAACGCGCTCGTCCTTCTCGAGGTGGTGGCTGACGACCGGCTCCTTCGTCTGGGCGGCCTGGCCGACCATCCCTTCGCCAAACTTGTAGCGGTTGCGGGTCCAGAATGCCTCGGCAGCTTCGCCGCGGTGCAGGACCAGCCGGAGGGTTTCCCCATCCTCCTCCCGCAGGAAGATCTCGCCGGCCTCCACTTTGAAGTGGGCGATCAGGAGCGCCAGGGTCTTGTTCAGTATCTCATCCAGCTCGAGCGAAGAAGCCAGGGCGGTGTTGATCTGGTTCAACAGGGCCAGCTCTTCGTTGCGCCGGGTCAGGGCCTGGTCGCGCTCCTGCAAACTTTCGTACAGGCGGGCGTTATCGATGGCGACGCCGGCATAGGCAGCCAGGATCTCGATGACCGTCTGGTCGTCCTGGGTGAACTCGGGGGCGTTGATCTTTTCCGTGAGGTAGATCTGGCCCAGCTGGCGGTCGGCCTGGCGGATGGGCACTCCCAGGAAGGGATGCATATCCACGTGGCCGGCCGGGAAGCCGACCGAACGCGGATCGTCGGCAATCTCCGGGATGCGGATCGGCTCGCCGTCGCTGTGCATCAGCGCGCCGATCAACCCCAGCCCGCGCGGCGGGTGGGGAATGCGTCTGATCTCCTCGGCAGTCATGCCAACGGTGATAAACTGTTTGAGTTTCCCCTCATCGTCCAGGACGCCCAAGGCGGCGTATTTGGCCCCGGCCTGCTCGCAGGCCAGGGCGGCGATGCGCTCCAATAGCGTTTCAAGCGAGACGTCCTTGACAAGTTCCAGGCTTGCTCGATGGAGGGCAATCAATCTGTCTTGTAGCTCTTCGCGCGTCAGGAGCACGTGGACACCTCGTTAATCCAGACAATTTTACTCTACAAGCCCGCTTAATAGCAAGTTTGATAGATTTTGCCAGCCTGAGACGGTAAAATAGCTAGGATTACGGAAGGATTTCATGACTTCATCTCGAATTGCCGGCTTCTACAACCTGCCCCTGCCAGAACGGATCGAAAAACTGGCCCAGGCTTCCGGGCTCTCCCCGGAGGAGTTGGCCGCGTTCGGACCGGCTGGTCTCTCGACGGACCAGGCCGACCATATGGTCGAGAACGCCGTCGGGACCTTCGGCCTGCCGCTGGGCATCGGGCTGAACTTCGTCGTCAACGGGCGGGAGGTCCTCGTCCCGATGGCGATCGAGGAACCCTCGGTGGTGGCCGGGGCTTCGTTCATGGCCAAGCTGGTCCGGGCCGGGGGCGGGTTCACCGTCACCACGACCGCCCCGGAGATGATCGGCCAGATGCAGGTCCTCGACCTCAAGGACCCGCTGGCGGCCAGCCTGGCCCTGCGTGAGCACAAGGCGGAGCTGATTGCCGAGGCGGACGCCATCGATCCGGTGCTGAAGAAATTCGGCGGCGGGGCGCGTGACCTGGAAGTCCGCCTGATCGAGAGCTCCCCGATCGGACCCTTCCTGGTGCTCCACCTGATCTACGACGTACGGGATGCGATGGGCGCCAACGCGGTTAACACGGCCTGCGAGCGCTTGGCGCCCCAGGTCGAGCGCCTGACCGGCGGCCGCGTTCACCTGCGCATCCTCTCCAACCTGGCGGACCGCAGGCTGGCAAAAGCAACCTGCACGATCCCGCTTGCTGAGCTGGCCTTCAAATCGACGGGACAAGATACGATCTTGTCCTTCACCGGCGAGCAGGTGCGGGACGGGATCATCGAAGCCTGGGCCTTTGCGGCGGCCGATCCCTACCGGGCCGCCACCCATAACAAGGGCATCATGAACGGCGTGGACGCGGTCGTCATCGCCACCGGCAACGACTGGCGCGCCATCGAAGCCGGGGCGCATGCCTACGCTGCCCGCGACGGCCGCTACACCAGCTTGAGCGCCTGGGGCAGGGACGCGGCCGGGAACCTGACCGGCAAGCTCGAGATGCCCATGGCAGTCGGGATCGTCGGCGGGGCCACCAAGGTCCATCCGGCGGCCAAAGCCGCGCTGAAGCTGATGGGCGTGACGACCGCCGCCGAGCTGGCCGGGATCGTCGTCTCGGTCGGGCTGGCCCAGAACCTGGCCGCCCTGCGGGCCCTGGCCACCGAGGGAATTCAAAAGGGCCACATGTCCCTGCACGCCCGCCAGGTGGCCGTCGCCGCCGGGGCGACCGGCGAGCAGATCGAACGGGTTGCCGCCCGGATGGTGGCAGAGAAGACGGTCCGCATCGACCGGGCCGAGGAAATCCTCAAGACCCTGAAATAATTCGTAGGGGCCGACACACCGGTCGACCCCTACAGGAGATACAACCATGCCAGAATCCAACACCCTCTTGAAAACATCCCGTCCCGTCGGCATCGTCGGCTACGGGGCCTACGTGCCGCGCTACCGCCTGCCGGCCAAGGAAGTCGCCCGCATCTGGACCGGCGGCCGGACCTCCGGCCTGCCGATCAAGGAGAAAGCCGTCCCCGGGCTTGACGAGGACGTGGTCACCATGTCCATCGAAGCCGCCCGGAACGCCATGCAACGCGCCGGGATCGACCCGGCCGAGATCCGGGCGGTCTGGATCGGCTCGGAGTCGCATCCCTACGCCGTCAAGCCCAGCTCGACCATCGTCGCCGAAGCGATCGGGGCCGGGCCGCACATCCAGGCCGCCGACATGGAGTTCGCCTGCAAGGCCGGGACGGAAGCCATGGTCATGGCGATCGGGATGGTCGGCTCGTCGATGGCCCGCTACGCCGTGGCCATCGGCATGGACACCGCCCAGGGCAAACCGGGCGACGCCCTGGAGTACACCGCCGCGGCCGGCGGGGCGGCCTACATCCTCGGCCCAGCCGAGGAGTCGCTGGCCATCATCCAGTCCTCCTACTCCTTCGTCACCGACACCCCGGATTTCTGGCGGCGCGAGCACCAGGTCTACCCCGAACACGGCCAGCGTTTCACCGGCGAGCCGGCCTACTTCAAGCACATCACCTCGGCCGGGAAGGCCATGATGGAAGCCAGCGGGACCTCCCCCAAGGACTACAAGTGGGCGGTCTTCCACCAGCCCAACGCCAAGTTCCCGCAGCGGGCCGCCACCCTGCTGGGCTTCACTCCCGAGCAGATCGCCCCCGGCCTGCTCTCACCGGTCATCGGCAACACCTACGCCGGGGCGGCCATCATCGGCCTGACCGCCACGCTCGACGTAGCCGAGCCGGGCGATCGCATCCTGGTGGTCTCGTTCGGCTCCGGGGCCGGATCGGACGCCTTCGACATCCAGGTCACCGACAAACTACTCGAGCGCCGCGACAAGGCGCCCAAAACGCAGGACTATATCGCCCGCCGGACCGAGATCGACTACGCCACCTACGCCCGCCTGCGCGGGAAGATCACGATGAAATAGACCAGGCCCTGAGTGAAGCATAGCGAAGTCGAAGGACCACCAAGGTAGTGCGCTACTGACTTTGCTATCCTACGTCTGCGCCGCTTACGGCGGCTTCGCTCAGGACCTCTTGAAAGGTGAATCATGACAGACGTCGTCATTGCAGGAATCGGGCAGACCCCGGTCGGGGAATTCTGGGACACCTCCCTGCGCGCCCTCGGCGCCAGGGCCATCCAGGACGCCATCCAGGACGCCGGCGGCCTGCAGCCGCAGGCGATCTACGTCGGCAACATCCTGGCCGGGAACCTGTCGCATCAGGCCCACCTGGCCACCCTGATGGCCGACCACGCCGGGCTGGGCGGGATCGAAGCCGAAACCGTCGAGGCGGCCGGCGCTTCGGGCGGCGCGGCCCTCCGCCAGGGCTACCTGGCCGTCGCCAGCGGCCTCGTCGAGGCCGTCCTCGTTCTGGGCGTGGAGAAAATCACCGACATGGTCGGGCCGGACGTGGAAGCCGCCCTCTCCACGGTCACGGACGGCGATTTCGAGGCCGTCCAGGGCCTGACCCCCACCTCCCAGGCTGCCCTGCTGATGCGCCGCTACATGCACGAATACCGGGTCCCCGCCGATGGCCTGGCGGGCTTCCCACTCACCGCCCACGCCAACGGGGCAGGCAACAAGAACGCCATGTACCGCAAAGCGATCTCTCTGGAAGCCTATCGAAAGGCCGAGGCGGTCGCCGACCCGCTCAACCTGTTCGACGTGGCCCCCAACGCGGACGGGGCGGCCGCCCTCGTCCTGACCCGCCGGGACCTGCTCCCCAGGGACTATTCCCACCCGCTGGTGCGCCTCTCCGCCTCGGCGGCCGCCTCCGACACCCTGGCCATCCACGACCGCCCTGCCCTCCTGAGCTTCGACGCCGCCCAGCGATCGGCCCGGCAGGCCTTCGAGAAGGCCGGGCTCGCCCGCGAGCAGGTGGACCTCTTCGAGTATCACGACAGCTTTTCCATCTTCGCCGCCCTCGCCCTCGAAGCCGCCGGGTTCGCCGAACCGGGCCAGGGCTGGAAGCTCGCCGCCGACGGATCGATCGACCTGACCGGCCAGATCCCCTGCGCCACCCTGGGCGGATCGAAGGCCCGCGGCAACCCGGGGGGGGCCACCGGCGTATATCAGGCAGTGGAAGCTGCGCTGCAGCTGCGCGGCCAGGCTGGCCCGAACCAGATCGCCGGTGCGAAGTTCGCCCTGACCCAGTCCGTCGGGGGGGCAGCCTCCACAGTCGTCACCCACATCCTCGAGCGGCTGGATTAGGCCTTACAAAGCCGTCGGCAAGATTGATAGTTCCTGAGAGTCCCGCAGCTTAGAATAATCCTTGCACGACAAGGAGAACCAAGAATTATGGAAATTCCACGCCACTGGCGACTCAAACAACAACGCTACGGATTGATCGGCGAATCCTGCCCCCACTGCAACACCAAGATATTCCCTCCCCGGGACGTCTGCCCATCCTGCGGACAGGAGGCCAAAACCGCCTTCGCCTTCAGTGGCAAGGGCGAGATCTATTCTTACACCACCATCTACGAAGCCCCCACCGGCTACGACGAGACGGCCCCCTACACGGTGGCCCTGGTCAAGCTGGAAGAGGGGCCGGTCGTGACCGCCCAGTTGACCGATTTAGGCGGGCAGCCCGTCGAGATCGGCATGCCGGTCGAGATGGTCACCCGCCGCCTGCGCCAGGACGGCGACGAGCGCGGCATGCTCGTCTACGGCTACAAGTTCCGGCCCACCGGGCTGAAGTAGCCCGGACCCAACCCGAACGAAAGAACCAGGCCATTCAGCCTGGTTTTATTTTTTCCCGCCGGTCCCGGCGGCCCAATCCTCACTTGAATAGACCGTTGAATTGATATAGAATAGGAGCGATACTTATCCAGGGGTTGCCGTTTTTCCGGGGAAGCATTAGAACTCCATTCCGATCAAGGTGACCAGACCGATCCGGGGGTCGCGGGGAATGAGTTGATTATTTTGGGAGGGATTGCATGAAGATCGTCGCCAGCCGTCTTTTGGGGAAACCGTCTTATCACAAGGTTCTCGTCGCCGTTTGTCTCGTCGCGCCGCTCGTCGTCTTCGGGGCGGCGGCCGTCCTGGCAGACTATATTGGACCGAAGAACCGGGTCGGCCCCGACCAGATCGTCTGCAGTGAGATCTACCGCTATAAAACCGGCCCGTACCAAGGCCAGGTCGCCTGCTCGATGCCCTGCGGCGAGCCCGAATACTACCAGGCCATGTGCGGCGCTGCCTGTCAGACCGGCTGTAACGATTCCCAGCAATACACGACCATCCCCGGGCCGAACCTGCCCGACGCAACCATTTCGGCCGGGCCGGTCGCCTGCTCGCTGGCAGGCTCGAACGGCTGGTGCCGGGGCTCCGCCTCGCTCACCCTCACTGGGACCGAGCCGGTCTCCGGCTACCAGATCACCGCCATCGAAGGCAAGCTCAACGGCGCCACCCCGTTCCTGTGCTCCGGCGCCTCCTGCACGCTCGCCCTCCCCGAAGGCCAGGACGACCTGACCTTCTGGGCTCTTTCCAGTTTTGGGGACTCGTCCCTGATGGGCTCGGCCAGCGCCAAAGTAGATTCGGTCGCCCCGGCGCTGAACGCGACGCTGACCGGGACGGTCGGGCTGGACGGCTGGTTCGTCTCGGATGTCCACATCGGCATCGCCCCCACCGACGCCTCCTCCGGGGTCGC
>DATJPX010000043.1:0-59842 GCA_035506155.1 Anaerolineales bacterium | reverse complement strand
CGATCGGCCCGATTCAGGCGCGAAAAAAGAGAGACCGGTTCATCGGTCTCTCTCGAGAAATCAGAATTGCGCTGTACTCCTGCGACTTAGCCGAAGATTGCAATCTCCAGGCGCCTTTTGAGCGGGATCAGCCGGTTGGTGATGATCTCGTGCAGGTCGGCATCCGGGGAGTCGAGCACATCCGCCCAGATGTTGCCAAACGTATAGTGCAGCTTGTCTTCGATCATCCCGCTGAACATCTGGCTTGGCATTGACCGGCCGGTTTCGATGGCCCTGACGAAAGTGTCCCCGTAGGCCGGCTCGAAAATTTCGGGCGATCGGAGGGAGTCGAGGCGGGCCGGAGCCAGTCCGGTTACCTTGGCCATGGCAAGCACGGAAGCCGGCTCGAGCATGAACAGCAGGAGGTCCTCGGAGGCAAACTTGTCGGCCGTATTCGTCCAGATGACCAGATTGGACCCGCCGACGTACGCCGGGCCGGGAGCCAGGGCGACGCCCAGGTTATCCAAGACGACCGGGGCAGCCGTGGCTTTCTGGTCGCCATAGATCCAGGTGCCATCCATCGTGACGGCAGCTTCGCCCTTCCAGAACAGGTCGATCGCAGCGGGGTAGCTACACTCGTGCGGGTTGGGACCCAGGAAGGGCGCCAGGGCGAAGAAATTTGCCATCCCATCGACGGCTTCCTTTTCCGCAAACAATAATTTCATCCCGTCTTTTGAGATGTAGTCCCCGCCCGCGGCCCAGATCCAGCTGGAGATCAGATGCAAAGTGTTCAACGAGGCGATCGTGGACGTGATCCAGGGCCTTTCGACGCCCGCGGCTTGCAGGCGCGAGAGGGTCTGCGCCATGGCAGTCGGGTTTAGAAAGGCATTGTCGGGGTTGATCCCTGCTTTCTCCAACAGGTCGCGGCGATAGTAGATCACCCGGGCACCGCTCACCCACGGGATCGCCCACATCTGAGGGTTGTCCACCAAAAAACAACTCTTCCAGCTTTGGGAAACGTAATCTTCCTTGTTCCCGCATTTTGCAGTCACCGTCGCCGGCAAGGGGTAGAGGGCGTTCATCCCCACAAGATCGGGGACCCATGAGGTCCCGACCTCGGATACGGAGGGGGAAACGCCGTGGATGCTGTTACGGACCATGTCGGACCAGGCGGAGTCCCAGCTTCGGTAGGAAATCTTTATCTTGTTCCGGCCGCGGCTCTCAAAACCGTTCAAGAGGGCTTGGACCTCGTCGTGTCGGGAAGGCGATCCCATCAGGGATAGTTCAAGATCCATCGAATTCTCTCATCCAATACATAACAAATGGCGGGCTTGTTCGAATTGTAAACGAAATTCGATCCCGGCCACCTTTCATAATCGTCAGCCCGGATCAACGGAGACTCGATGCTCGGCGGGGCTCGTCGGATCATCCCTCACCGAGGGTGAGGGCGAGCAACGCCAACAGCATGACCATGGCGATCACCAGGATGGCAACCCGCTCCTTGACCAACTGGCGGTTGCGCAGGAACGCCAGCATTGCCACCATGAGCATCAACAGCCCCACCATGGCCCATGCAACGATAGATGAATTCAGGAACGCAGTCAGGTTCATGGTTTCCTTGACTTTATTATACAGTTCTCGAGGCGCTCAAGGCAAGTCTCGCCCGCGTCGGCATCGTGGCCCATCCTCGCCCGAAGGTTATTCCACGGACCCTGCCCGGAAGGCAGGCCACGGGGTTGGATCTGACCAGTGCCTGTCCCGGTTCATCTTTCACAGAGCACGCGGACATTCTGCCAGCCCGGCAGGCTCGGATTATGGGCGACCTTGTCCAGGGCGCCCCAACTGACTCCCTGGCAACCCTTGGCGCTTTCCCAATCCGAAAGACGAGGAGTATTGCTGACATTGTTCTGGTCGATCAACTGACCGACCAAGTCCAGGCCGTCCACCAGATAATTGATCTGTGCCCCGCTGACCACATTATTTTCCATTGTCAAACTGGCATTGGCGGGGACGTACGCCCACAGCTGACAGGGGCCGCCCGTGCAAGGAGTGCCTTTCGGCTGGACGGGGTTATTGGAACAGGCACTGTTTCCATCCATGGCAGCGGTCGAACTGGATACGCACGCTCCGCCCCACATCTGCGGCCCGAGGTTGATGCCAACGTGCAGGCCCCCGCATTTTGGATCGCCTTCACTGGTGACATGATTCCCAATGATCTGCAAACCGGAGACATCGCCAAAAGACCACGGATGAATTGCTATGCCGGCAAACGCGCCATAATTCCCGGGCGTGATCTGGACTGTGTTGTTCGAGATGATCGTATTCTTCCCTCCAAAGTAGACGATCCCTACATCCGATGGATCGATGATGGTATTGTTCGTCACAGACATGGCGGGGCCGAACAGGGTGATGCCATCCGACCAGCCGGTCTTATCCCCATCATTGTCGGTATAAGTGCAGCCCGGGGCGTGGACATGATCGCCGGCGGTTTCGATGGTCACATTCTTGATCGTCCCGGCCGCGCCCTGGAAAGTCAACGCCGACCCGCATTCGGCCTGGCTGTCGACCACGTCGTGGATGACGATCCCGGTCGTCCACAGGTCGGGATTGGCCTGATAATTCTGGGTGGCGTCCGGCCAATCCAGGCCGCCGTCCAAGCCAATGTTCCCGGGCGAACACCACGGGTCGCCGGCCTGGGTGCATTCTGGCACCCAGGATCCCCAGTTATCATCGATGCCGTTGATCGAGTTATCCACCCCGAGACACTTGCGGACAGCTCGCCCCCCATTGACATCGATGTAGCCGAAGTCGATGCGGTCGATCCGGCCAGCATCGCTGAAACGGGACCGGGCATACAGGCGGACGACATAGCCTTTCAAATTGGCGGTGGCCTGCAGGAGGGCATGGTCGCCGGGATCGCTGGATGTGAAGGTCAGGTTGTGTTTGGCCGACATGCCGGTCAGGAAGAGGGTCTTGTCGATCAGATAGCCCACATACCCGGGCCTGTTGACCCCGGATGTGAAAACGACCGTATCGCCGCTACAGGTCGAATCGAGGGCGGCCTGGATCGCCTGGCTGTCGGGTTGCTGATCCAGAGGATTGGCTCCAAAGGAGTCGACGTTCACAATCGCCGCTCCGGACGGCAGGCCGGTCACGCGGACTGCCCGGATGATTACGGCCCCCTTCCCGTCGTCGGCGATGCGAAAGTCTGCACCGTTATCCCGGTTGGAGAAGCTGGCATCGCACAGGTTGAAGCTGGCCGTTCGCATTTTTCCCGTATTCGTCTTGACTACCGCCCCACCGCCGGCAAAAACACCGGAAAGGGAATCGTACTGCAGGGAAAAGGAATTCGTGCCCTGGTCGAAATAGTCCACTTCGACCCGTACGTGTGCCGTCGGTTTGCCCGCAAAAAGCTTTTGATCGTCCACATTGAATTGGATGTAGGAATCCGGCGTGGAATTGCCGCCCGGAAGCGCGATCCCATTCCCGCTGGCGCGCGCTTCGACCGCCGGGCTGCCTACCGTCACGACTTTGGTGTCCACATCCCCGCCCTGGTCCAGGGTGATCCCCTTGGAAACGTTGATCTGCCCCAGGGTGATCGCCAGGGAGACCGGCGGCAGGCTGGTAGCAGTTTCCGTGGCAGGGACAGTGGATGCCAGAAACGGAGTCGTCGTGACCCGGATTGGGCCGGCAGTCGGTATGGCGCACCCACTCAGGATCACTAAAACAACCAAAAAACTGATTAGGCCGAAGAGACGATTTCGCATAATTTCCTTCCCGGATGAGTCAATTGCTAGGATGAAAGTCTGTCGATTAATGCCAATGCGATTATTCAGATGATTATAACCTTATTAAGTTCGATCGCCGGGTCGATGTCGAAAACCCCATCCGCCTGGCTGGAAAATATTCCCCATTGACATACCTATCCAAAGGTATTATACTATTAGTATAATACCTTTGGAAGGAGCAATATGGAATCAACCGAACTGGAAAACCTGTTGGCCCAGTGGGAAGGAACCTACAAGAAAGGGCTGCTCAGCTTCTGGCTGCTGCTGCTCCTGGCGCATCGAAAAGCCTATCCCTACGAGATCAGGGCTGCCATCGTCGAAATGAGCCACGACACAATCGACGCCGACGAGAACAGCATCTACCGCTCCCTCAACCGCCTGGCCGATTCCGGGATCGTCGACAGCGAGGTCATTCCCTCCGGGACCGGTCCCAGCCGGCGCTATTTTTTCCTCACCAGCCTCGGCCGTGAACTGCTCACCCGTTTCATCTCCCGCAATATCATGGTCTTCGAGTTGCCCGATGTGGCCGACCTGATCCAGAAAACGCTCTCATCCAATGGAAACGAGAAAGGATAATCCAATGCCCATCACCCCGCTTACCCCAAAACAAAAGAAGCTCAAGAACCTGCGAACCGTCCTGTGGATCGTCTTCAGCGCCATCGCCATCACCATCCTGTTGGTTGGCGGACTGTCCATCCCGGCGGCCTTGTGGGTCAACCGGACCAGCAACTTATCAACGCTTTTCACCAATGAAACCGGGACGCTGCTCCTCTCCCTGGCTGCGATCGCGTTCGTCAAGATCGCCGTGACCGGGATCATCTGCGTGGTGATCTACGCCATCTTTAAGTATCGGATCAACAAGGACGACGACCTTTTTCTCTAAGAGATCGTGGTCGCAAAGCCGCTCGAAGCCGCCAGAAAATGACTTGCATTTTCGTGTCCCGGCGGTAAACAGCGAACCGAAAGGATTGACACCATGAATTGGACCATCGAAACCGATCACCTCGGGAAAAACTATGGCACGGTGGCCGCAGTCGAAGGGCTGTCCCTGCGGGTCGGCGAAGGCGAGATCTATGCCTTCCTCGGCCTGAACGGGGCCGGGAAGACGACCACCATTCGCATGTTGCTTGGCATGATCCGGCCGACTGCCGGCAGCGCGACTGTCCTGGGGAAGCGCGTCTGCTTGGGCAGCCGCGAGCCCTGGGCGCAGGTCGGGTATCTGGTCGAGACGCCCCACGCCTACCCCGAGCTGACCGTCAGGGAGAACCTGGAGGCCGCCCGCCGGCTGCACCCGGGCACGGAGCGCAAAGCCGTCAGCCGGGTGATCGAACGCCTGGCCCTGGCCCCCTACGCGGACCGGAAAACCGGGACGCTCTCCCTTGGAAATGCCCAGCGGTTGGGCCTCGCCAAAGCCTTGCTGCACAATCCCCAGCTGCTGCTCCTCGACGAGCCGGCCAACGGCCTGGATCCCGCCGGGATCGTCGAGATCCGTGAGCTGCTCCGCGAGCTGACCCGCCAGGAGGGTGTGACCGTCTTCATGTCGAGCCACATCCTGGCCGAGGTCTCCCGCCTGGCGCAGCGCATCGGCATCATTCACGAGGGGCGCCTGCTCCAGGAGATGGACGTCGACAAACTGGAGCAAAACCGCCATCGGCGGCTGCTCATCCGTTCTGCCGACCTTGAGGCGGCCCGGACGACCCTGGCCAAAGCCGGGTTTCCGGCCTCGTCCTGCGAAGACGGCTCCCTTGCGCTGCTGGATCCAGCAGCAGTGGACCGACCCGACGAGATCGCCACACTGCTGGTGCGCGCAAAAACCCCACCCACCCAGCTGTTCGTCGAACAGGAAGACCTGGAAGCGTATTTCCTGCGCCTGGTCGGAGTGAATGGAGATTCCCGATGAAAAGCCTTGCCGATATGATCTGGATCGAACTGCGAAAAGTGCTCCGCTCACGGGTACCCTTGTTTACCGCCCTTGGGTTCCTGATGATGCCGTTGATAGGCGCACTGTTGATCTTTATTTTCAAGGACCCCCAACTTGCCCGCCAGCTCGGCCTGCTGGGAGCCAAAGCCAACCTGGTGGTTGGATCTGCCGATTGGCCGGGATATTTGACCTTGATGGTGGAGTTCACTGCCCTGGGAGGCTTTTTCTTTTTTTGCATCGCCATCAGTTGGGTGTTCGGCCGGGAATTCACCGACGGGACCCTAAAAGATTTGCTGGCAGTGCCGGTCCCGCGGGCGAGCATCCTCCTGGCCAAATTCATCGTCTCCGCGATCTGGTGCCTGGCATTGATCGTGGAAACGTACCTGGTCGGCCTGGCCCTGGGAGCAGTCATCCAACTTCCGGGTGGCTCGCCCGCCATCCTCCTGCACGGCACCCGTATCCTGGCAGTCACAGCCGCCATGTCGATCACCCTCGTCCTGCCGTTTGGCTTTTTCGCAAGCCTGGGGCGCGGCTATCTCCTCCCGATCGGCCTTGCCGTCCTCACCGCGATCCTGGGCAACCTGTCCATCACCCTCGGCTGGGGCGAGTACTTCCCCTGGGCGGTCCCGGGATTGTATATGCAAGCCCTGCCGCTCACCTGGATCAGCTACATCCTGGTCATCCTGACCGGATTGGCTGGTCTGGCAGGCACCTACATCTGGTGGAAGTTCACCGACCAGAACCGCTAGAACCGGATGAAAAATCCCCGATATGATCGAAGTGTCGGGGATTTTGATTCAATCGATGGAGCCAGCCTGCCGATCATTGATAATGCCGGGCGAGCTCCGAAGCGTACTGCCTCCCGACCGTATCCCGGTTGGCTTCCAGCCAATCCGACAGCCTGGTCGAGCCGCGCGGCGGTTCGGGGGAAACCAGGAGGCCGGCCATCAGGCCGCCCACCTCTTCCTTAGTGATGAGCACGTCTCCGATGAACAGGCTGATGAAACGGGCCGCCTGCAGCGCCAACCCGGCCGGAACGTGCAGGATGGGCCGATCCCAGCCCACCGTCCGCCCGATCAAATGGACCAGTTCGTCGAAGGTGAAGGTCTCGGGGCCGGTCACGTCAAGGGTGGCGTTCTCCCGGCCGTGGACCGCCTGGCCGGCAACCTCCGCCAGGTCGTCCACGCAGACCGGCTGGAGCTTGTACCGGCCATCGCCGATCTGGGCAAAAAGAGGGAAGCGCCGCAGGATCCAGGCGATGTTGTTGATCAGGATGTCCTCCGTGCCAAAGATTAAGGTCGGGCGCAGGATGGAATAGCCCAACCCGGAATCGACGACCGCCCGTTCGTTGGCTGCCTTGCCGCTGAAATAAGGCAGATGCGAATCAGCCGAGGGATTTGTGATGCTGATATGGACGATCCGGCCCACGCCGGCGGCCTTCGCTGCCCGGACCAGGGCGCGGGTGTTTTCGACCGCCCCGGCCTGCGTGACCGCCCCCCGGTCGAAACGGACCCAGTACGTATTGACCAGCACGTCAGCTCCGGTCAGGGCTTCGACGAGGCGCGCCTCCCGACCGAAATCGAGCGGATAGGCCTTGACCCTGCCTGCGAACGGATCAGGTCGGTCAGGATGGTTGGTCAGGGTGACGACCTCGTCGCCCCGTTCGAGCAGCTTGCGGGCAATATATTTACCGGTATAAGAAAAAGCACCTGTAACAGCGATCCTCATGGCAGCAACCTTTCATTGTTTTTCCTGAGGCCGCGGGGCCACCAGGGCAAAGAACGAGACCGCCATGCCGATGACGATCAGAGCAGCGATGTACCCCAGCAGGTTCCAGCGCAGCTGTCCGGCAATGTCGAAGAAGGCCTCCGCTGCCAAGCCCGATCCGGGCCGGTAGCCCATGCCGAAGATGACCGGCAGGACGATCAGGAGGAGGTTCGAGAAGGCCGCCCAGAAACCGGCCCGGGCCTCCGTCTTGCACAGATCGAGCAGGACCCGCTTCAGGGCAGGACGCAGGTATGCCGTCAGCAGGAAACAGGCAACCAGCGTCAGGCCAAACTGGGTGAGATACATCGAAATCGTATTCATGGATGCTCCTTTCGGTCGCAAATTGCAACTCGAACCAAACCGGCGACGTTCGTCCCGGTGAAGAAGGGGAAAGCGGAGCGTTCTCCGCTTCCGGTTTACTTCAGGATCTTCAAAATGGTCTGGACGGTGTTCAACCCCAGGCTGTCCAGACGGGCAACCGCGTTGACGAGCGAGTCGAGGGCGTCGAAGAATTCCTTCAACGCCCGCAGCCGTTCGATCAGGAAAGCCCGCTCGGGCTCGGATCCGCCTCCCGCTTCCAGCGCCTCCAGGGTGACCTGTACCGTGGCGATGGCCCGATCGAAGTCGCTGTTGCGGCGTTCCTGCAGGATGGCGCGCACTGCCCGGTAGAAATCCGTCTCCGCAACGTAATAATCCCTGCGATCGCCCAGCTGGGCAGACGGGTGGATCAGGCCCAGGCGGGCCAGGCCGCGCACGTTGGTGCTGATGGCGCCCTTCGTCAGGCCGGTCCGGGCGACGAGCTCGTCCAGCGAGAGCGGCCCGGGCGACAGATACAGCACGGCAAAAATGGCGCCCATCCCTTTGGGAAAGCCCCAGAAGCCGCTGATGTTGCTCAGGCCAGAGACGAAATCCTGTTTGAGTTGTCCAAGATCTTCGGCCATCCTGCCTCTTTTATTTAGAATGTTTAGTTTGTACTAAACGATGTATACTACACATCCGCCGATAAATCAAGGGTCTAGGAAAGACAAATCCCCTGCCATCCAGAGATGCAGGGGACCGGATTGACTTGGATGCCCAGTGACAGGTCAGGTCGCTTCGGGCTCGCCCTTTTCCTCGCCCGCCACGAAGACCCGGTTCCGGCCGGCATCTTTCGCCGCATAGAGAGCGGTATCGACAGCTTTCAGGATCGCTCCGAGGTCTTTCCCTTGGTCGGGAAAGACCGCTACCCCAAGGGAAACCGTGAAACCTGCCGCAGATTTTTCGAGCGGTCCGATCTTAAGCTTTTCCGCTTCCAGGCGCAATTTTTCAGCGCGCTGCCTGGCGACATCCAGGGTGGCTCCGGGCAGGATCAGGATGAATTCATCGCCGCCGTACCGGCAGGCGATATCGCCCCCGCGGACATATTTGAGCAGGAATGTGCCCAGGTTGTGCAAAACGGTATCGCCGGCCGCGTGGCCAAAGGTATCGTTGATCTTTTTAAAATGATCCACATCCAGCATGATGATGCTGATTTGCTGCTGGCTTCGCTGGGCGCGCCGGATCTCCCGCTCCAACATCTCTTCCATATATCGGCGGTTGAAAAGTCCGGTCAGCGGATCATGCAGGGATTCCTGGCGCAGGACCTCTTCAGCCTGTTTACGGGCAGTGATGTCCATGACGGCGCCGATCATACGGACCGGTTTTCCACTTTCGTCATGGATGATATAGGCGCGGTCGAACACGTAGACAAAACTGCCGTCCGCGCGCTGGACACGATATTCTTTCGACCAGAATGTTTCACCATTCGCTATGGCGGCCTGGATATTCATGGCAATTTTCTCGCGTTCGTCCGGGTGGATGAGCTCTCTCCACCAGTCGAATTCCGGCCTGACCTGGTCCTCGTCGAACCCAAACAGACGCTGGATGCCTTTGTTCCTCCAGACGTGCCCGCTCAGGATGTCCCAATCCCAGACGACATCGTTGGTCGCGTACGATATCAGGTGGAAACGCTCCTCCGATTGCCGCAGGGAGATGCTCTGGCGATGGATTTCCACCTGGTCTTGCTGCCGGATGGTGATGGCAACACTCCCGAGCACCCCTACACACAATACGGCGAACATTGCGCCGACCGCATCCCGCAGCGCCAGGGCTGGGAAAGAAACCCAGAACAGCAGCCCGATACCGATCATAATGATCGCCATGGTCAGGATGGTATCCCGGCGGGAAAAGAACAGGCTACCCATCAACACGCCCAGGACCAGGAAATACAACGGGCCGGGGTCCAGGCGAACGGCCTCTGAAATAAAGACCGTTCCAGACAACGTGCCGACCGCCAGCAACGCAGCCAGGGTGTAATACCTTGTGCGACTGAGAAAGAATGCTCCGACCAAGACCAGCGTGGTCCCCAAGCCCAAATACGTTTCGATGGGTCGATGATCTGTGAAAAATATCAGCAGGGTTACCAGGAGAGACAAGAACAATTGGGCGGCCAGCAACGCCGAAAGCAACCGGGCGCGGCGGCGCTCCGTCTCACCGATGGAAGCTACTGGCTTGTTCAGGCGATCCAGGAAGGCCATCGGCTAAACTCCCACCGAAAGGATGGCTGTCGTGGTGAATGCCGCAAAGAAATTCAGCGGCGGGGGCAGGAGCAGACCAGTTAACAGGCGCCCCCGGGACCTGTTGGCCTCAGGAACATCCCTTGGTTCTGTCAACCAGCTCCAAGTCTTTTGCAGCCGGGCTTCGCTTTTCGCCTGGCCCGCCGTGGATCGAGGCAGTTTCTGGTCGATAATCGCAAACCTTTCTCGTCGATGCTCTCCGCCTGTGCCGGTCAATTTCTCGAAATCGCTGAAACGATTATACAATAGATGACCGCCCACCCATAGAAGAATGGAAGTCCCTGACACTTCCAAAAATGTCAGGGACTTTTCCTTCACGTACCCGTTCCGGAGTAATGTCTCAAGCCAAACTGGAAGAATCGATACCCCAGGAAGAGCAATACCGCAGCCGCCAGCGGGGCCAGCCAGGCCACCCAGCCCAGGTCGCGCCCGAGCAGGTAGGCGGCCGGATAGAATGACGCCAGGCCGTACGGGACCACCCAGGTCAGCAGGATGCCGATCGCCTTCGGGTAGATGCTTAGGGGATACTGGGCGAAAAGGTGGTTGTCGAAGACCAGGCGGGTGACCGGGACCGAGTCGACGATCCAGAAGGCGGCCGTACAGGTCAGCAGGTTGAGGGCGATGAAGATCAGGCCGCCGCTGACCACGGCCACCAGGAGCATGAGCGCCTTGAGCGGCGTCCAGGCGATCTGCAGCGAGATGGAGGACTTGATCACCAGCGCCACCCCCACCAGGAAGTTGCCCACCCCGTCCTGGCAGAAGCGGTCCGCCAGCAGGTGGAAAAGCGGGTCGATCGGGCGGACCAGGAAGCGGTCGAAGCCGCCCGAGCGGATGTAGACCCGCCCGAGCGTCCACAAATTGTCGGCGAACATGTGGTTGATCGACTTGGCCAGGGTGATCAGGCCGTAGACCAGCAGGACCTCGTCATAAGTCCAGCCGTTCAGGGTCGGGACCTGCTGCATGACCACCCAGATGGCCAGGATAGAGGAAGCTTGCAGGAAGACGGTGGAAGCCGCCCCGATGATGAAATTGGCGCGGTATTCCATCAGCGCCTTGAAGCGCTGGGTCAGGAAGAGCCGGTAGAGGGACAGGTAGCGGGTCATTTTCTCAGCCTCCCTGCACGGTCACTTTGCGCAGGGCGACCCGAAAGACCAGGTTGGAGGCCAGCCACAGGCCGACCACCCAGACGAGCTGCGACAGCCAGACCTGCGGCACCTGGGCGAGCGGGGTGATCCCGGTCAGGATGTTGATCGGCACGGCCAGCGCCTGGGCGAACGGGATGGAAAGCACGACCGTTCTCAGCCAGCCAGGCATCATCGCCAGGGGAACCAGTCCGCCGCTCAGGAAGAGCGACATGCCGAAGAAGAGCACGCCCAGGCCCCACACCTCGGTAGTATAGAAGGTGAGGCAGGCCACAGAATAGACGAAAAAGAAGAGGGCAGTATATCCCATGATGGCCGAGACCAGGAAAGCGCCCCAGACGACCGGGTCGGCCGGCCAGCGCAGGCCGAAAACGAACGTGGCGACCAGCGCCATCGGGATCTGCAGGACCATCTGCGTCGCCAGGTTGCCCAGGCTTTGGGCGTAAAACATGCCCTGGAAATTGAGCGGCCGAAGCAAATGGTGGACGATCCCGCCTTCCCGCAGATTGTAGCCGAACTCGTAGATCAGGTCGACGTCCGTCAGCGGGCGGAAGACCTGCGCCAGCAAGATATAGGTCAGGGTGGTATCGAGGGTCAGGCCGGCGATGGCCTGGGTCCCGCCGTAGACGGCCCGCCAGAAGAAGTACAGGATCGCCATGGCGATCGTGCTCAGGACCAGGCCGATCCAGAACCAAAGCTGGTAGGCCATGAAAACCTTCGGCACCATGCCAAGGATGGCCAGGTACTTGGGGGGTTCACGGAACAGGCGGCGGATCATTTTACCAGCGCCCCGTTGTAGATTTGCTTGACGATCGAGGCCAGGTCCGGCTCGGACAGGGAGAAATCCAGCACCTCGGTCTGGTTCATCGCCTGGGAGGCCACCTGCGAAGCGGTGGCCCGCGTCCGGTCGAAGCGGACCCGCAGGCGGTGCTCGCTTGCCTCGACCACTTCCGTCCCCCGCGGCAGCTTGAGCGACAGCCCGGCCGCCGGGGCGACCGTCTCGAAGGCGATTTCGCGGTACTTGCCGAAACGGTCCCGGATGGCGCTGATCGGCCCGTCGAACAGGATCCGGCCGGCGTCGATGATCAGCACCCGCTGGCAGAGCTCCTCGATGTCGCCCAGGTCATGGGTGGTCAGCAGGACGGTCATGCCGGTGCCGGCGCACTGGCTGCGGATGAATTCGCGGATGCGCTCCTTGACGATCAGGTCCAGGCCGATGGTCGGCTCGTCCAGGTAGACCACCTTGGGCTCGTGGATCAGGGCGGCGGCCAACTCGGCGCGCATCTTCTGTCCCAGCGACATGTTGCGCACCGGCACCTTGAGCAGGTCGCCCAGGTCGAGCGTCTCGGAAAACCGCTCGAGCATCTGCCTGTAACGGGCCGGCGGGACCTCGTAGATGCGGGCGATCAGGTTGAGCGACTCGATCAAGGCCAGGTCCCACCAGAGCTGGGTGCGCTGGCCGAAGACGACCCCGATCTCACGGGCGTTGGCCACCCGCTGGCGGTGCGGGTCCCGCCCAAGGATGCGGGCCGACCCGCTGGTGGGCAGCAAGACCCCGGTCAACATCTTGATGGTGGTGGACTTGCCGGCCCCGTTGACCCCGATGTAGCCGACGATCTCACCGGAGTCCATCTTGAAATCGATGTGATCCACGGCCGTCTTGGCTTCGAAGCGCGGGCGGAACAGGCCCTTCACCGCGCCGCCCAGGCCGGGCTCCTTCTTCGGAATCCGGAAGACCTTGGTCAATTGGGATACTTCGATCACGGACATGGGCCAACCTTTCTGAACAGGGAAGGCGATTCTACTCAAGAGTCGTGGGGAAGGGTAGATATTCCGGGAGGATTTCGAGAGCAGAAGGGCGGCCCGGAGGCCGCCCACGAGATTTGTCTTACTTCGCCTTGCTCACCAACCAGCCGATGATAAATCCCGCCCCGACCAGGAGCAGCCCGATGACGGCAATCAAAACCGGCGAGTTTGGCAAATGGGCGGTCGCCGGCGCAGCCGGCGGCGAGGTCCGGGTTGGCAGGACATCGGTATCTGTGGCCATCGGGACGAGCGTCGGCGTGGAAAGGATGGGAGTGTCGGTCGGTTCGAAGGTCGCCGTCGAAGCAGAATAACTCGGGAATGGTCCGGGCTGGGGCAGGTCAGAGATGGAAAGTTGTGCATATTGGAGGAGTTCATCGAGACGAGGGTTCTGGGGATCCAACCGGGCGGCTGCAGCCAGTTCGTCCAGAAAGAGGGCATGGAAGTAATCGGCGCGATCCTGATTGGCCAACAGCTGCGCGTAAAAGATAGTCTCGGCAAAATCCAGATGAAACAAAAGGTCGTTCGGATTCAGCTCGGCCGCCCGTTCGGCCGCCAGGACGTAAAGATCGGCCAAGCGTTGATTTTCGAACGCGCCATGATGCTCCTGTCCGGTCGCTGCGTATGCCCGGGCAAGGGCTTCCCAACTGGCCGGGTCGTTCGGCTGGCTGATCACGTTCGCCCGCCAGCGTACGACCTCCTGCCAAAGGTGAGGCTGGACGACCCAAAGACCGATGTTATCGTCCTGGGTCGGTTCCAGGTTCTCGTAATGGTAGCGGATCTGGTTTTCGAACACCGTAGCATGGCCGAAATCATTGGAATCCGGCAAGTTGAGCTCATTGAGAATATACGGGAAGTAAACATTGATGTCGGCCTTCCCGATCGGACCTTTCCAACCTGCGCCTGTCGCCAGGAGGTAATAATAATCGGCATAACTGGCATCCTCGGTCGGTTGGAGGGTATAACTGACCGTCAGTCTAACATCCTTGCCGGCCGGGAAATCCATCTCGAAAACCGCCCAATACAGCACCATGCTGCTTCCAACAAAGAATTGGGCGGCATCGGTATCGGTGTCTTCGACCGTTTTAGTGGCCTGGACCTGGCCGTTGACCCTGGCGACGAAATCCTTGGTGAGTGGAAAATAATCGTTACCTGTCGTCTGATCCCACCTTGGATCTCCATTCAACGGGAAGCGGACCTTGAGATGCTCGTCCTCGTCACTGGTGTTATGGAACAGGAACCAGGCCGAGACTGCCGCGTTATCGTTGGAATACTGGCGCAGGTCGATTGTGACCTGCTCGGCGGTCATCTGGACCTGCGTCCCGCCCTCCGGGCTGACGTCGCCGCCTGGCGGATTCATCGGCGGGGCGGCGTCTGCCCGGGCTGAGCCAAGAGGAACCATAAGCGAGCAAACCAGAAGCATGAATGCCAAAGACCCGATTCTCTTCATACGCCCTCCCAATCGAACGATCGTCCCATCATTGTACAACAAAAAACGTAGGGGCGACCGGCCGGTCGCCCCTACGGTGGATCAAACGACAATATTGACCAGTTTCTTCTGCGCCACGATGACCTTCTTGGGCGTCTGGCCTTCCAGGAATTTCCTGACGCCCTCACTGGCCAGCGCAGCAGATTTGATCGCCTCTTCGCTGGCATCCGCCGGGACGGTCACCCGGTCGCGCACCTTGCCGTTGACCTGGACCGGGATGACGATCTCGTCCTCCTTGGCGGCGGCCTCGTCGACCTTCGGCCAGGGCTGGCTATGGACCGAATACTTCTTGCTGATCTTCTGCCACAGCTCTTCGGCGATGTGCGGGCAGACCGGCGCCAGCATGCGCAGGTAGATATCGATGGCTTCGGTCCACTCCGCCGACCCGGCCGCACCGGCCTCCCTGGCCTTGAGCATCTCGTTCAGCAACTCCATCAGGCTGGAGACGATCGTGTTGAACTCGAACGTCTCGAAGTCGCGGGTGACCCGCTTCAGGGTCTGGTGAACCTTGCGGCGCAGGTTCTTCTTGACATCGTCGGTTGCCGTGCCGGTTCCGGGTTCGGTGACAATGGTCCAGACGCGGCGCAACCAGCGGACCGTGCCGTCGATGCCGGTCGAATTCCAGGGCGCGCCCATGTCCCAGCGGGCGAAGAACATCAGGTAAGCCCGCACCGCGTCCGCCCCGTAGCGCTCGACCAGGACGTCCGGCGCAATGACGTTGCCGCGGCTCTTGGACATCTTCTCGTGATCCTCGCCCAGGACCATGCCCTGGTTGCGCAGCTGCATCATCGGCTCGGAGCCCTCGGTGATGCCCATGTCACGCAGTGCCTTGTGGAAGAAGCGCGTGTACATCAGGTGCATGGTGGCGTGCTCGATGCCGCCGGTGTAAGTGTCGACCGGCATCCAGTAGTTATACTCGGCCTCGTCGAACGGGCCCTTGTCATACCTGGGGCTCAGGTAGCGCAGGTGGTACCACGACGAGCACATGAAGGTGTCCATCGTGTCGGTCTCGCGCTCGGCCGGTTCGCCGCAGACCGGGCAGGTCGTGTTCTTCCAGGTGGGATGCAGCTTGAGGGGCGACTCCCCGGTCGGCTTCCATTCGACGTCTTCGGGCAGCAGCACCGGCAGGGCTTCGTCCGGGACCGGGTTCCAGCCGTCCTTCTTGCAGTAGACCATCGGGATGGGCGCGCCCCAATAGCGCTGACGGCTGATCAGCCAATCCCGCAGCTTGTAGGTGACGGCTTCCCTGCCGACGCCCTGCTTCGCCAGCCAGTCGATGGCAGCGGAGATGCCGGGGTTCTTGCGGCCTTTCTCTTCGTTGACGGCCGTGCCGTTAAACTGGGCCGAGTTGATCATGTGCCCGCCGCCGACGTAGGCTTCTTTCATCGTATCGCCGTCCAGGTCGGGTTGGCCGTCCGGCTGAATGACCGGGATGACCTTCAGCCCGAATTTGCGGGCAAAGGCAAAGTCGCGCTCGTCGTGGGCCGGGACGGCCATGATGGCGCCGGTCCCATAGGTCATCAGGACGTAATCGGCGATCCAGATCGGGATCTTTACCTGGTTGACGGGGTTGAGCGCATATGCGCCAATGAAAACGCCGGTCTTCTCCTTGTCCGCTGCCTCCCGCTCGATGTCGGACTGGCGGGCGGCCTGTTTCTTGTACACCTCGACTTCCTTCCTGTGCTCCGGCGTGGTCAGCCCCCCGACCAGCGGGTGCTCGGGCGACAGGACCATGAAAGTGGCGCCCCAGAGCGTGTCGGGCCGGGTGGTGAAGACTTCGATGGAATCGCCGGCTTTATCATCCCCGGAGGGGACGGTCTTGAAGACGACCGAGGCGCCTTCCGAGCGGCCGATCCAGTTGGTCTGCAGGGTGCGGACGCGCTCGGGCCAGTCCGCACCATCGTAGCTCAACAGCTCGTCGGCGTACTTGGTGATGCGGAAGAACCATTGGTCCAGGTCTTTCTTGATGACCGGGGTGCCGCAGCGCTCGCAGTGCCGGTCGTCTCCCCAGACCTGCTCACGGGCAAGAGTTGTGTTGCAGTGCGGGCAGAAATCCACCGGCGACATCTTGCGATAGGCCAGCCCGTGCTTGTAGAGCTGGATGAAGAACCACTGGGTCCACTTGTAGTATTCGGGGTCCGCCGAGACGGCCTCCCGGCGCCAGTCCCACATGGCGCCCATCGAGCGGAGCTGCTTGCGCATCCGTTCGATGTTGGCATAAGTGCGTTTCATCGGGTGGACGCCGTCCTTGATGGCAGCGTTCTCGGCCGGCAGGCCGAAGGCGTCGAAGCCGATCGGGAACATCACATTGAAACCGTTCATGCGCTTGTAACGGGCCCGGGCGTCGGAGGGCGTCATGGCATACCAGTGCCCGATGTGCAGGTCCCCGGAGGGATACGGCAGCATCGTCAGGGCATAATGCTTGGGGCGCTTCTCGTCGATGTCGGCGTGGTACAACCTATCGGCGTCCCATCTGGCCTGCCATTTCGGTTCGATTTCCTGAGGTACGTAATTTTCGCTCATTCTTTTTCCTTATGAGTAAGTTCGAATTTGATCTAAACACAAAGGACACGAAGTCTCACGAAGGAGGGTGTAGGTCCGTGTGCTCCTTTGTGCCCTTCGTGTTAAATTCTTTTCCACGGCTCCGTGCGGAGGCGCGCGAGCACCGGAAGTGCATCCGGCGCGAGAAGGCGGATGCTACCCCTGACGCTTTTATCGACATACTCGATTCTCATTTCCGCCTCCTTTCCAAGGCATCTGTAAAGGGTAAAAAAAACAAAAATCCCTTCATCCGTTCAGGGACGAAGGGTCAGCTCCGTGGTACCACCCTGGTTGCCGTAACGCAAAATGACATTTTGCGCTACCGCCACTCAGTCTGCTGTAACGGGCGTTCCCGGCGCTGACTACTGGCTTCACCAGCGCAGTCTCCCTTCGTCTCCGGGTCTCGATGCTCGACCCTCGGCTCAGGGCAACAGGCGAGTTCGGTCTTTCGACTACGCCCTCGCTTCGCTCGCGCTCCGCTCAAGGCGTTTGGCGCTCCCGTTTGCACCGTGAAGGGCTTCCACCTCGCTCTCCCTTCTCGCTGACGGGATGACCTACTACTCCTGTCCTGACTTTCATTATTTGTCCCATTATAGCACTTTAGCGACCAGCGTCAGCTCGATGCCAACTGCCAATCGCTAAGGGCTTCTGTGGACCCAGCGAGATTCGAACTCGCGACCTTCTCAATGCCATTGAGACGCGCTCCCAACTGCGCTATGGGCCCGTTCGTAATGCTGGTTTTTGAAGGATGAATGCGGAATGCTTAATTCTGCATTCGCACTCCAGTGGACCTGAGGGGATTCGAACCCCTGACCTCCTCAGTGCGATTGAGGCGCGCTCCCAACTGCGCTACAGGCCCGGTTCTACCCAGCAGGCTATTTCATGGGCGTGGGGTATTCTACCTGAGGCAGGGACAGATGTCAAGCAAACGAGGAGCCAATTTCGTGCTGGAATATATCCGCCGCCGTCAATCCGTTTTTTCTCTCTCGATCGTTTTCAGGAAAAGGGCAACGATATCCGGATCAAAATAGCGGCCGGACTGTTCCCGGATGTAAGCGATCGCCTTGTCCTTGTCCCAGGCAGCGCGATAAGGGCGATCCGTGGTGAGGGCATCCCAAACGTCTATGATCGCAAACAGGCGGGCGGGCAGGGGAATCTGCTCTCCGGCAAGTCCGCGCGGGTAGCCCGAGCCATCCCATCTCTCATGATGGCAATAAGGAATATCCAGGGAAGTCTTCAGGTATTTGATCGAAGAAAGCATCTCATATGCATATTGAGGGTGCTTCTTCATTAGAGCTTCTTCTCGTTCATCGAGCTGGGCTGGCTTCAACAGGATATCATCGGGAACGCCCATCTTCCCGATATCATGGAGCATGGCGCCTCGGCGGATGTGGACAAGTTCATCGTCTTTCAAACCCATCTCCTCGGCCAGGCGAACAGTCAGCTGGGTAACGCGCTGGGTATGGCCTTCCGTCTCCTTATCGCGCATATCCATGGCAAGCGACCAGCCATCGATGGTCGCTTCATATGCCAGGGTCAATTCCAAATTAGAGCGCTGCAATTCATCGAAAAGGGAAGCATTATCGATCGAGATGGCAGCCTGACCGGCAAGGGCTTCGAGGAAATCGATCCACTCATTGTCATGCTTCTTCGGGGAACGGTGGAAGATCTCCAAGACCCCGCGCACCTGCCCCTTGGAGATCAGCGGGACCCCGTAGTAACTGACAAACCCTTCGGACTTGAATCCTTGCAGGCGGTAAAAATCAGGCCCGCTCTGGAGATCCGGGATTTGGATGCTCCGCCGCTCCAGGACAATGCTGCCGGCCGGGTCGCCATTCGGAGCCAGGCGGCTGCTCTTCAAAGCCTCCGTTTGCAGGCCGATTCCGGAAGCATATTCGAGCGTCAGGTTGTGAGAATTGAACAAAAGTACATCCGCCGCGTCCACGTGCAGTTGGTTCCGCAATTGCTCCAGGAATACGGAAAGGGTATGGTGCAGGTCCAGGCTGGCAGTAATCACGTTGTCGATGGTCCGCAGGGCTTCCAGGCGCTCGAGCCTGCGCTTGGCGTCTTCCAGGAGGCGGGCGTTGGCAATCGCTTGAGCCGCTTCGTTGGCGAGAGTTTGCAACCAGGCGGCATCGTCCGCCTCGAACTGATGGGTCTGGCCGATGCTCAGGACGATCAGCGCGCCGATCGTCTGCAATTTCCACATGATCTTGACGATCACCAGAGACCGGACGCCGAAACGCGCCATGATCTCGCTGGCAGGATTGACGGGCACCTCCCGGAGGTCTGCAATCCGGATCAACGGTTCTGAATACTTCTTCATCCTCTCATTGAACTCGGCCAGCGGAAGAGAGGGGAATTCCTTCTTCAGGTCAGGCGGCAGGCCATCCTCCGCTGCCAGCGCGGCCACTTGAGAACCGGGGTCTGCCAGGAGGATCCCGGCTGCCTGCGCTTTCATCGCCCGGGCCGTCTCCAGACACACCGAATTCAGCAGGCTGTTCAGGTCCTGTTGTTTGTTGATCAGTGAGGCGATCCGGGCAAGGGCCTCCGAGCGATGAGCGCTTTGATAGACCCTCTCTTCGGCCAGTTTGCGATCGTGAATATCTTGATTCACCCCATGGAGCTTGACTGTCTGCCCCTGGGCATCTTTTTCTCCGCGGAACCAGATGACGATCCAGCGCACCTCACCATCCGCACAGATGATCCGCCCTTCCAGTTGTTTCTGGAAGTTGGCGTCCTCCGACGCAATGGCTTCGTCTATGACTTCCTGCACGGTATAGGCGTCTTCAGGAAAGACGTAATGGCGGGCGAAATTCTCGGCCGTCATCTGATACCCGCCGGCTGCCTCGGCAGTGGTCTTATGCAAGGCATAGTATTGATCGTTGAAGGTAAACAAGCCGGTTTGGATGTCGTATTCCCAGGAGCCCATCTTGGCAACCCGCAGCGCCTCGGACAGGCGCCGTTCGCTGGCGCGGATCGCCTGGTCGGCGCGCTTTCGCTCGGTGATGTCCTGGAAGAACACCTGCATGGCGCGTCCATCGACGGCCTCGAATGGGGTGGCGGTGACTTCCACGTCCACCACGCTGCCGTCCAGGCGGATGTACTTCTCTTCCAGCAGCGGCACGACTTCGCCTTTGTCGACCATCCGGGTGATGCGCTCCCTGACCATGGCGTGATAGTCAGGATGGATGAAGTTAAAGACCGGCTTCCCGACCACCTGGGCGAGATCCGTCGCCCCGAGGACTCTCAGCGCAGCGGGATTCATGTAATTGATGACGCCGTTCTTGTTGATCCACATGGCGAGCGGGGACACTTCCACCAGGCAGCGGTACTTTTCCTCGCTCTCACGCAGGTTATCTTCCGCCAGCTTCCGTTCGGTGATGTCGTTGATGTGGGTGACGAAATAGGACGGCTTTCCATCGGCGTCGACGACCAACGTCGAAGTGACCTCCGTCCAGATAGTATGGCCGTCCTTGTGAATATATCGCTTGGTATAGCGAATGCCCTTGCCGCGACTGTCCAGCACCTGCTGCATGATCCTCCGGCTGAGTTCGATGTCTTCCGGGTGGGTGATCTTGAAGAAATCGACCGTCAACAGCTCGTCGGGGGAATAGCCAAAGAGCTGGCTGAAGGCGGGATTGACCATTCGATACCGCCCGTCCAGATCCACCAGGGCAACCCCCGCGGTCGAGTTCTCGAAGATCGTCTGGGTCATTTCCTGGCCAGCAGCAATTGGTCTGACTGGATCGCATAAGATCACCAAGTGACCGCCGTCGACAAATTTTCGAATTTCGGTGAAGAACGCTTTGCTACCCCCCTGCTGGCTACGCCACTGATAAACACCCACAACAGGTTTGCGGATCGTCAACTTGGCAAGCTCAGGGCCCTTTGCATCCGCAGGATACAGTTCCGCCAGGCAACGTCCGAGGAGGTTTTTACGCGGGTACCCGAGGAGCGCCAAGGCCGCCTCATTGGTCTCCACGATCCTTTGCTGTGGGTCCAATACCAACATCCCCTCTTCGGCTCGCTCGAAAATGGAAGCACAAAGCCCCGGGGTCATATATTTGGAAAGGGTCCGCCTCGCTTGAGCTTTGTCAGCCATATGCATCCAAAGTCAGATCAACCCTCCGGCAATTCATCCACAGACCATTTGCACCATAATCTCAGCCTGATAAACTATTGTATAGCAAATCGGAGGGGCAAGCAAATCATTTCGTTTCCATTTTCAGATAATTAGGCATGTCCCCAAAGGCACAAGCCTGGGCGGATTGCCGGATCGGCTTTACAATGGCTGCCGAGGAATTCATGAAACCTTTTCAATTGATCATCAATTACGCTCGCCGCTACACCTGGTCGCTGGTGCTGACCGCCATCAGCATGCTTGCCCTGGTTGGAATCCAACTGCTCATCCCCTGGATCATCAAGCTGCTGGTGGCGCGGGTCACCGAACCGGGCGCCACGCTGGCCAGCATGAATTATGTCACGATCCTGGCGGCGATCGTCCTGGGCGCCTACCTCGTCCGGGCCGGCCTGTCGTTCGTCCGCTCGTACGTGGCTCACGTGGCCGGCTGGGGCGTGGTGGCGGACGTGCGCGAGTACATCTACGAACACATGCAGCGCCTGTCCCTGCGCTTCTACGAAGACAAGCAGGTCGGCAACCTGATGTCCAACGTGGTCAATGATACCGACCTATTCGAGCAGTTCATTGCCCACGCCATCCCGGATGTGGTCGTCAATCTGGTCACCCTGGTCGGAGTGACGATCGTCCTTTTCAGCCTGAACTGGAAGCTGACCCTGCTCAGCCTGATCCCGATCCCGCTGGTATTCCTGTCCCTGCGGGTTTACGCCAAATACGTCCGCCCGGCCTTCCGCAACCGTCAGAAGGTCCTCGGCGACCTGAACGCCCTGCTGAACGACAACCTGTCGGGCATCCGCGAGATCAAGGCCTTTACCCGCGAGACCGAGGAAGCCCGGCGTGTCCACATCGGCATCGAGAACTACCGCAAATCCCAGCTAAGCGCCCTGAAGCTGATGGCCACCTTCCAACCTTTCGTCGAATTCACTTCATCGCTTGGGACCCTGATCGTGGTCTACTTCGGCGGGCAGTTGGCCCTGAAAGGGTCCCTGCCGGTCGCGGACTTGGTGGCCTTTTTCCTGTACCTGCAGAGCTTCTACGCCCCGGTCCAGAACCTGAGCGGCGCCTGGGAAGCCATCCAGTCCTCCTTGGCCGGCGCGGACCGGGTGGCAGACCTGATGGCCGAGCCGCATGAGCCACAGAACGTGCGCGGCGCCGGTCCGCTGGCCGGACGGGTCAACGGTGAGGTGGTCTTCCGCAACGTGAATTTCGAATATACCCGGGGCATCCCGGTGCTGGAGGATATTTCGCTGGAAGTTCCGGCCAAATCGGTGGTGGCCCTGGTCGGGCCGACCGGTGTGGGCAAGACCACCCTGGTCAGCCTGATCCCGCGCTTCTACGACATCACGGATGGCTCGATCCAGCTGGACGGCTGCGAGCTGCGCGAATACACCCTGGAGAGCCTGCGCCGGCAAATCAGCATCGTCCTGCAGGACGTCTTCCTGTTCTACGGGACGGTCCGGGAGAACCTGCTCTTCGGCCGCCCGGATGCCGGCGAGGCGGAGTTGATCGCAGCCGCCCGGGCCGCCAACGCCCACGACTTCATCGCTGACCTGCCCCAGGGCTACGACACCTTGATCGGGGAGCGCGGCGTCAAGCTCTCAGGCGGGCAAAAGCAGCGCCTGTCGATCGCCCGGGCCATCCTGAAGGACGCCCCCATCCTCATTCTCGACGAAGCCACCTCCTCGGTTGACACGGAAACCGAGCAGCTTATCCAGCAGGCCCTGGAACGGCTGATGCAGGGTCGCACGACCATCATCATCGCCCACCGCCTGTCCACCATCCGCAACGCCGACCAGATCGTGGTGTTGGAGGACAAATCCATCCGCGAGATCGGGACGCACGAGGAGCTGATCGAGCTCGGGGGGTTGTACAAGCGCTTATATTCCGTCCAGAAATAAGTCCGCTTTTTCCCCCTATTTCCCGATCTTCCCACAAAACAAGACGCCTCGCTCTTATACTGGAGCGGGGCGTCTTGTTATCGCTACGGCTTCTTCAACTGGTCAAAAAAACGAGAGGACGGCAATTGGTTGTTCTTAATCATCACCGCCTGGATGGATTCCACTTCAAACCAGAGATCTCCATCCAGAAGGATTGGCAGGATATGTTTTCGTTTCCTGATCGCCCGGGATAATTCATTATGGACCCATCTGGATTGATACGAACGGCGCGACATGACGAGGACAAAATCATCGCAATGGTCGATATGGGTTTCAATGACCCTTGGCCACTCCTCGCCGTAATCGATCAGGTCATCGATCCAGGCGCGGTAGCCTCGATCTTCGAGGGCCTTTTTAAGCCGGTGGGCGTATTTCTTGTCTTTGTGGCTGTAACTGATAAAGACATAAGGCTTTTCGACCTCGAGCCGCTCGGACAGGAATCTTTCCCGGGCGGCAGCCTTCTGCAGGTCGGCGCTCGACCAGGCCGGATTGGTCTTCATCGCCTGTTCAAGGCGGAATTCCAGGTTTTGGAGCGCGTTTCTTGCCCGATTGATCCCGGGATAATCCGGCGCAGTCTTGCCGGACAAAAACAGATTCTTCGGCGCACATTGCCGGGCAAGCTCCGCGTCGAATTCCTTCAATTCCGAGCCGGCAACGGTCCATAAATCGGGCAGCCGTTTCTCCAGCTTGGGATCGATGGTCTTCCTGCCGCTGAGGAAATTCAAATATTGGTTCGTCGCATGGACGGCATTCAGGACAGCTTTCAAGGAGTTCTCGAAGCGTTCGTCCTCAACCAGCCGGCTGGGATCGGTTGTTTCGAAAAATTCCTTTAGGTTTTTTGTAATCGCAAGGACAGAACTTACCACGATCCCCGTCACGCTTGCCTCCCCGGAATTACAGATATTCTTTCAACTGCCGCGCCCGCCTTGGATGGCGCAGCCGGCGCAGGGCCTTTCCCTCGATTTGGCGGATACGCTCACGGGTCAGGCCGAACTTCTCCCCCACTTCCTCCAGCGTATAAGGCACACCCGTGTCCAGCCCGAAGCGCAGACGCAGGACCCGCGCCTCCCGCGGCGAGAGGGTCCCGAGGACCTCATCGATCTTTTCCTTCAGCATGGACTGGTAGGCGCTCTGCATGGGCGTTGGGCTGAGCTCGTCCTCGATGAACATGCCCAGCTCGGACTCTTCATCGTCCCCGACCGGGCTCTCCAGCGAGAGCGGCAGCCAGGAGACTTTGAGGATCCATTGGAGCTTTTCCAAATCAAGGTGCAGCTCGGCCGCCAGCTCTTCAGGGGTCGGGACACGTCCCAGGCGCTGCTCGAGATCGTGGGTGGCCTTGTAAGTCTGGCGGATCCGGTCACTCATGTGGACCGGGATACGGATGGTGCGGGCCTGGTCGGCGATCGCCCGTGTGATGGTCTGGCGGATCCACCAGGTGGCATACGTGGAGAAGCGGAAGCCCTTGTGGACGTCGTACTTCTCGACCGCCTTCATCAAGCCGAGGTTGCCTTCCTGGATCAAATCCAGGAAATGGACGCCGCGGCCCATGTATTTCTTGGCGATGCTGACCACCAGGCGGGTGTTGGCCTTGATGATGTGCTCGCGGGCCAAGATGCCGTCCTGGACCAGGGCCTCCAGGCGCTGTCGGTCCTGGACCCGCTTGCGGGTGCCGAAACGCATCAGCTCGGCCTTCGCCCGGCGGCCGTCCTCGATCCGGATCGCCAGCTCGTACTCTTCGTCGGCTTTCAGGAGGGGAACGCGGGACATCTCCTTGAGGTACATCCCGACGGTATCGTCGCTCGTATAATCCCCGGTCACAGGCTGTTCCGCATCGGACCAGGCATCCATCTCCGGGACGGCCATCAATTCCCCGGCCGGCGCGTCCATTGGCTCGGAATCCATGACGTCGACGCCGCGATGGCGAAGGGCCAGCATGATGACCGACAGCCGTTCGGTATCCTCGCCCACATCCGGCGATACTTCCAACAGATCGTCGGTAGTCAGGTACCCCTGGACGGAAGCCTTCTCCAGGAGGAGATTCAATAATTCGCGGTTTCGGGATCTTCGGTCAAGCGGCGCCATGCATTACCCTCCTCATCTGCGCAACCTACTTCAGCAGGTCTTTCAACGCCGCGAACGGCGAATCAGACTCGGGGCGGTGACCACAGTCCGTCTGGTTCAGGTTTTCCCCACAAATCGGACAAAGGCCTTTGCAATCCGGTTTGCAGACCGGGCTGATCGGGATTTCGAGCAGTGCGTACTCCCGCAGGAGCGGTTCCAGGTCGATTTGACCATCCTCGGGAACGAGCAGGTTGGATTCCGAGATCGAACGCTTGTCAAACGCATACAAGTCGGTGAACGACCATTTCAAGGGTTGGGAAAAGGCTTCCAGGCAGCGCACGCACTCGAGGTCGGTGACGGCGGCGAACTCGCCTTGCAGAAGCAATCCCTGAGGGGTGCGGTCGAAACGGGCAGAACCGGAGAAATTACTGACTGTAAGATCTTCCCCCAACTGCATGGTCTCAAAATCGAAGTCAAAATCACGGCTAGTGCCGATTGTAGAATTGATCAGGAATCCAACGTTGAGCCGTAGAGGACGTCGAAGATTAGCCACAATATACTTCTATACGCAAGTATTGGAACCGCTTACATTCTAGCACAGCGGAGTCTCGAAGTCAAGCAGTGGTCCAGACGTCTTCCGCCCCGACTGACAGCGGGTCCCATCTTTCACAATTCGCCAAAGGATAAAAAACTCACCCGATTTTCAGTGGGTGAGCCGGAAATATACGCGATTCAGGTCGTTTTATTTCATTTTCCAGCCTTCGCAGCATGGATCAACACCAGGGTGATATCGTCTTCCTGGGGAGCTTCCGCCTGGTATTTGCGCAAGTTTTCCAGGAGCGAATCGCAAGCCGTCTGGGCGGAGCAGCCCTTCTGGGCGGAAAGTGCTTTCTGGGCCCGCGGGTGGCCGTAGACCTCCCCTTTCGGGTTGCGCCCATCCGTCAACCCATCCGTGAACAGGAGCAGGGTTCCTCCAGGAGGGATCGCAATGGAGCTTTCGTCCAAGATCAGGTCATCGAACATACCGACCGCCTGGCCGGTGGCGTGAGGGAGAGTCTTGACCTTCCCATCCGCCGTCAGCAAAAGCGGCAGCTCGTGACCGGCGCGGGCGAAGGCGAACTCCCCGCTGTCCCCGTTCAGGATCCCGAACAGGACGGTGACGAACAGGTCGGTCTGGGCGAGCTGGATCAAGTGTCGATTGGCCCGGCGCAGGATCTCGCCCGGCGTCCCGCCGTGGGAGGCCTCGGACATGATCAGGGCATGGGTCCGGGCCATGAAAATGGCCGAGGGAACACCCTTATCGGCGACATCCCCGATGACGACCCCCACACGATTCTCATCGAGCAGGAAGATATCGTAGAAATCCCCGCCGACCATCCTGGCCGGCTGCATGGCGGCGCCGAAGTCGAAACCGGGAATCCGGGGCAGCTCCTGCGGGAGGATGCTGACCTGGATCTCGGCCGCCACCTGGAGCTCGCGCTCCAGGCGCTCTTTTTCGATGAGCTGGGCCTGGGCGGCCTTCAGCTCGTCATAAGCCTGCTGCAGCTGGCGGTTCTTTTCCTGGAGATCGCGAAAGCCGAGCATCGTTGTCGAGTCCAGGCGTTTCGTCAGGGTTTGGACGATGGTGTAGGATAATTTAGGCTGGCGGATTAGCAGGCCGTTGAAATCTTCGCGGGTCATCATCCACAAACGGGCCGCCGAGACTGCCCGCACCGACGCCGTCCGGGCCCGCCCAGGGATCAGCAGGCTCATCTCGCCGATGAACTCACCGGGACCGAAAACAGCCAGAGGGTGTTCATCCGGCGTTCCCAGTCCCAGCACGACCTCCAATTGCCCATCCAGGATGATGAAAAGACTCTCCCCCGGTTCCTCTTCACGGAAAAGGATATCCCCGATCTGGAGATTTACCACCTGGAGGGTCGAGCCGAGGTAATCCAGCTCTTGGCGGGGCAAATCGCTCAACAACGGGACTTTCTTGAAGAGAATGGTTTGTGGCATCAGGGCACCTGTAATAAACGATTAATGCTGCTTGAGCATCGGGAGGAGTTTATCGAGCACACCCACCCCAATGCCGGCAGAAATCAGGATGGCGATCAAAATGATGAAAAGTACGATGAAAAGCAAGCCTGAATAATTCAAGATCAGGCCCCAGACTGCCCGGCCACGGCCGGAAGCGCCAGTGTGCCTGATCTGGCTGAGCGCCACATGACCGGTTACGATCCCAACCAGCCAGAGCAGGAAGGGCAAGACATCCAGGACCGAAGTGCAGACGGCTCCGGCCCCGGCCGTGACGGCGGCCACCAACAGACCGATGGTCAAGTCGAAACACCACTGCAGCAGGTAAAAAGCCCAGCCAACCAGCCCCAGCACCAAGCTGGCCGTGGCGAGCCTATTCGAAGAAGGTCGTTGGTTCAGGGGAGTCTCCTCAGTCCATCTCCTGCCAGATCGGGCGGAGGAAGATGAACAAAACCGCAACGGCGGATAATTCGAAAACGGACGGGACGATCGGCACGCTCCCGGCAAACTTGAGGACAAACATCAGGAAAGCCGAGATGCACAGGCACCAATACCCCCATTTCAATCCATTCCAGACGACCAGGCTGAAGCCGAAATCTGCCAATCCCAGGATGGCCACCGCCAGGAAAGTCCAAAAGGCCGCCTCAGAGGGGGCTTTGCTGCCTGGGGCGACGATCGTATACGTGAGGATCGTGATCGTGTTGGTCAGCAGGATCAGCACAAGGATGAACTTGGGAATCAGGCCAACCGGGTTATCCGGCCGGCGAACGCCAATCGTGCCATAAATAGCCAGGAGAGTCAGGCCGGGAAGGAACAGCCACAGGAACAGGCTGTATTGCTGGATCAAGGGAACGTTGGCAGCCGGGGTAGCCGATTGGACGACGTGAATGCCGTAAACGACCGCGGACGCCAACATCAACGCCAAGCCGATACCCAGAACAAGGACATTACTCCATTTTTTCACTTTCATGTTCTCCATGCATATCTTTGCGGACTTTTCTTGAGGTGGTGAGCAGGTTACTTAACTGGATTGGTAAAATCGATCTCTTCCTTGCCGCCGAGCTTCTCCCGGATGCGTTCCACGACGATATCCAGGGCGGCTGTCTGGTGGACGTAATCCAGGTCATCGGTGTGAATGGTGAGAACCGGGCACAAATCAAAGGAACGCAACCATTCGTCGTAGAAAGTATCCAAAAGGGACAAATAGTCGGCCGAGATGCCGGTTTCGATATTGCGGGCGCGCTTCCGGATCCGGTCCATCAGCACATTCACCGGACATTTCAGGTAGACGAGAAGGTTCGGCGAGGGAAGATTCCCCACCACCAGATCGAAGAGTTTCCGGTAAGCAAGATAATCCCGTTCCGAAAGGTTTCCCATGTGATGAAGGGCGCGGGAAAATATGTAAGCGTCCTCATAAATGCTCCGGTCCAGGATGACCGAACGGGTGTCCCGGACCGCTTCGAGGTACTGGTCGGCCCGGTGGCCGAGGAAGAAGATCTGCAAATGGAAGGACCATGCACGCATGTCGGCATAGAAATCCGGCAGGTAGGGGTTATCGGCGACCGATTCGTAATCGGTACGCCAGCCAAGGAGTGAACCGATCCGTTCGGTAAGGGACGTCTTGCCCGTCCCGATGTTACCTGCCACGACCACCAGGCGTTTTGACATATCTTCTCCTTCCCGAGAAAAGCAGTGTACATAATTGTACACGAGAATATCCCCATCTTTCCCACAGACACAAGACAAGTTGCATCCCTTATTGAATACCTGTATACTTTTGGTAGTCGTTTATTTTTGACAAGGAGACGGCCGATGAATAAAAGCGGAGGAATAATCGCAACGATCGCCGCCAGCATTTTATGTGGACTGCCGGGGTTGGGGTCATTCTGTTTGGGCCTGCTTACGGTGATCGGAGCCCAGGATCCGGCCTCATTCGACCAACCCGGCACCTCGCCACAATATGCGTACCTGGGCGCGGCCTTCCTCTTCTGCGGAGGGACCGTCCTGATCATCATCCCCATCGCGGTCGGGATACTGACTCTACGCCGCAGACCCGAACCGGCGATGGATATGACGAATCCCTATGCCCCTACTGTTCAACCGTCATATCATCCGGATCTATCGCCCGCCCAGGTGTATACTCCCCCGACTGCAGCCTCCGTTCCCCAGGTATCCATCCCTGTCCAGGCTTCACCAGCCAGCCCAGAGGACGTTATCTCCCGCCTGATGGGCCTCAACCGCCCAACCGCACCTTTCCGGATCATCGACGGACGGTCCGAAAACGTTGACCTGATCGCCGAGTGGAAGATCATCGATTCCCAATGGTACCAGGTCTTTGCCAGGGCGAATCTGACCAGGGTGTTGCGAGTCTACATGAAACTGGACCCGGAGCGGCGTGAAGTACGCGCCCAGGATCGTGAGTATGAGGTTTCCTGGCAGGCTGGCATACCCAGCCTGACCCTGAAGACCAGCGTCTTTCGCGGGCAACAGTCCTCCTTCTCGTTTGGTCTCGGAGCAGGTTACCAGGAAAACTTTGCTCCCGGGGCGGTTTACAATTACAAATTCACTTCAGACGAGATCAAAGGGCCAATCCAGCAGGCCATCGCCGCCTGCGGCTGGACTTACAAGGTGGTCGCCTTCGGAGATTTGTGATCGAGGCTGAAATGAATCAAAAAAGGAGCAGGCCTGCTCCTTTTTATATTACGGAACATTTCAAGCCCTATTCCTGCGTGCGGATATCCGGCAGGCGCTTCCAGGCGACGATCGCCAACACCATCATCACCAGGCCCGATAAAATCACCGTCACGGTTTCGCCGATGCGCTGGGCAAGCTCACCTGCCAGCAACGCGCCGATCGGCATCGAGCCGAAGAAAACCAGGGTATATACACCCATCACCCGGCCGCGCAGTTCATCCGGAACCAGGGATTGGACGATGGCGTGGCTGTTGTTCGTCACCATCATAAAACTCCAGCCGATCGCGACCAGGAAAATCAATGACAAGGGCAGCCAGCGGGTCAGGGCAAAAACGACCAGCATGACCGGCATGACGAAGGCGCCGATAGTCCACAATTTCCCCCGCGCCTTGCGGGTGCCCCAGTAAGCCAGCATGAGGGCGCTGACGAGCGACCCGAAGCCGCGCGCCGAAACCAACCAGCCGTTCGTGGTGACATCGCCGTTCAGGACGTCCTTCGCCCAGGCCGGCAGCAGGTTCATCATGCCGATCCCGAAAACGCTGACGATGCCAACCGAGATGATCAAGCTGAGGATCAGGCGATTTGCAAGGACATAGCGAATCCCTTCGCCCAACTCGGCCAATGCGCGGGTCTGGCGCGGCGCCTGCGGTTCCAATTTGATCCGCATCAGAAGAAGGGCGACGATCACGGCGATGAAGGAAATGCCGTTGATCGTGAAACACCAGGCCGGGCCGAAAGCCGCATAGGTCAGGCCGGCGATTGCCGGGCCCACGACCGTCCCGATGTTGAACATGGTTGAGTTCAGTGCGATCGCATTGGTCATGTCCTCCCGACTGACCAATTCCAGGATGAAAGAGGTCCGGGCAGGTGCGTCGAAGGCATTGGCAACGCCAAGCAGGAATGCCAACACAATGATGTGCCAGGGCAGGACCAGTCCCATAAACGTCAGGGCAGCCAGGATGAACGCCAGGATCATCATCGAAGTTTGCGTGATGACCAGCATTTTCCGGCGCGGCAGTCGATCGGCGATCACCCCTCCAAAGAGGGTGAAAATAAGGGACGGTGCGCCTCCGACGAATCCGACCAGGCCAAGGTAAGCCGGGGACCCCGTGATCTGATAGATCAAATATCCCTGGGCGGTACTCTGCATCCAGGTTCCGACCAGGGAGACGACCTGGCCGATGAACCAGAGCCGATAATTGTAATGTCTGAGGGCTGCAAACGTTTCCCGCCAGCGCAAGGCAAGCGCGCTTTTCGAAGATTGCTCGGCAGTTGCCAAATTACACCTCTAAGAATTGGATGAATTGTGGAAATATTCAGGAACCCAGGCGTAGAAAGAGCGGCCAGCCTGCTGGCTGACCGCTCACGATTATACCGTTACGCAACCCAGAAATTGAAAGCAAACAACATTGCAAGGAGCCCCATTAGCAGGAGGCTCAATATCGTCCAGGCACGGTCGAAGACCGTATTCTTTCCCCACCTGGCCAGCATGACGAAGACGGCCGGCGCCCCAAGGATGTAGCGGATGATGCCCTGGGCCGGTCCGCTGCCCCAGGAGATGATCAAGACGGCCAGGCTGAACCAAGCGATCTCCGGATAATACTTGATACAGGCGATGCAAGTGGTCACCCCGATGGCGAGGCCCAGGAATTCGGTCAGGAAATAAGCCGTCCGCTCCGGGACGCCCATGAACAGGCTGTGGAAGGCCGTTCCCCAATTATAGAAGGCGCTGCCGAAATCCAGGAACCCGCGTCCGAAATAATTCGATTCGACGATGCTGAAATTCAAACCCAGGTGGGAAAATTTCCAGATGATGTAAGTGATCAGCGGGGCGAAGGCAATCAGCATTTTGGCAAACGAGACGACGACCACCAACTCCTTGCGAAGCCAGGCCCAATCCGGATCGTTTGCCTGGGACCTGCGGAATACCACGTGGAAGGCCTTGCGGATGGCCATGAAGATCGCCCGCCAGGATTCCTTGAACCAATAATAGATTTGGCGCCACTCCAGGTCGATATCCAGCCAATCTCCGGTGCGGAACCAGGTCAGCGCCATGGGGATGATCAACGCGACTCCGACGGCGCGCGTCAGGGTGGCCGCCGAGCCAAGCAGGGCAGCCGGTACCCATTTGTTCCGCCTGAGCATGGCCAGGCAGGCGAACGCCAAGCCGACGAACAGTCCCTCCGTGTAGACCTGGACCAGAAAGAACCCGGTCGGGAAGATCAATAAATAGAAGACCGCCCGCATGGCGCCGTCTTCGCCCAGCAGCTCGTAGGTCAGATCGTAGAGCGCAAGCATCGCCAGCAAGGCGCCCAAGGCTGAGACGATTACCCCCGCCAGCGTCGTCGTGGCAACGATATTCAACCCGAAGATCTTCAGGGGTTGGGCCAACAGCCACATCATCCATGGGTAAAACGGGAAGAAGGCATAGCTGAGGGAGGTCGATTCGCCGTTATAGCGGTCGCCGCCCACCAGGATCCCATCCCGCCAGTAGGTCGTCGAGCCGAAGGGTGTCAGGTGAGGAACTTTGGGATCGTCATAACCGCCGATCGCGATGCCGATGTAGTACTCCGAATCCCAGGAGACCTGGTCGTTCATGAACGGCTCGAGGAGGTAGGGACGGTTGACCTGGTAGGTGGCCGGGAGCGTATACGTCTCTGTCCAGGTCTGGGCCCGGTCAGGCCACTGAGGCTGCAGGCGGGCGGTCGACCAGGCTTGGAAGGCGATCACGATGACCGCCCATGCCAGCCAGATCAGGACGATGTTGCGCAAGGCGATTCTCTTCATATTATTTCTCCAATCCGGTTACGACCATGTCTTGCATGAAAAATCGCTGGGAAAGGAAGAGCACCAACAACGGGACCAGCATCAGGATAACCGCCCCAGTCTGGAGAGTCTCAGGGGTGAATCCGTAGGTCGGGAACGCCTGGGCGGTAAAGGCCAAAGTCTGTTTGTCGGGTCTGATCGCAAGATACAGACTGGCCATCTTCAATTCGTTCCAGGAGTTGAAGAAATGCAGCAGCGCCACGGTAGCGATCGCCGGGACCGCCTGCGGCATGATGATGGATATCAACGTCCGCAACGGGCCGGCGCCGTCCAGCATGGCTGCCTCGTCCAGGTCGCGCGGGATGCTCTTGAAGTTCTGCCGGAGCAGGAAGATGTAGATGGCGCTGCCAAAGAAGGCCGGTACGATCAGAGGATAGTAAGTCCCGTTCCAGTTCAGGACGCGGGTGAAGATGACGTAACTTGGCACAAGCGTGATGCTATCGGGAATCACGATCGTGGCAATCAGCAGGTAGAACAGGAACTTCGCGCCGGGAATCCGGAAGCGCGAAAAGCCGTAGGCGACAGCAATCGACGAAAGAAGCACTCCAATCTCGCTCACCAGGACGATGATCAATGTATTCTTGAAATACAAAGAGTAGTTCACCACCGACCAGATGTTGATGTAATTGCTAAAAAACAACCGGAAGTGGTAGACGCCCGCCAATCCTCGCCAGTTCCCATTCCAGGTGATCAATCCAAGCTCCGGATGGGCGGGATCGACGAACTGACTGGAGGTCCGGCTGGCTGTCACCAAGGCCCATTCGTGGACAACACCATCAGGGGTGGGTACTTTATATAAGTCAAGAGAACGCCCCTGGTATGTATACGAGAGCCGCTCCGCCGGGTAGATCGGTCCGTTGGAATCCCGAAATTCATCCGAAGACTTCAGCGAGGTGATGACCATATAGGTCAGCGGCGACAGAAAGACGATCAGGAATATCCAAATGAACAGGGTCAGCATGGCTGTCCCGGTGAATTCCCACATCCGCAAAGTCAGGCTGGAGGAATATTTCTTGCGGGTATCTTTAGATTTCTTCATCACTGCGCTCCTCGGGGAAGTGAACCCAATAGCGGGCGGAACGGAACAAGAGTGCCGTGATCGTCATGACCACGATAAAAGTCACCCAGGCCAGCGCGCTGGCGTACCCAAGGCGCATGAAGGAGAACATCTGCTGGCTGATGTAGCCTTCCATCGGTGAAAGGCTCTGGCTGTAGGAAAGGCCGCGGTCCAAGAGGGCAACGCCGCCGAATGCGCTGATCATGTTGATGACCAGGGCGAAGAATACCGCCGGAGAGCTCATCGGCAGGGTGATCGAGAAGAAACGGTTGACCGGACCTGCGCCATCGACCCGGGCTGCTTCGTACAACTCCTTCGGGACGGCCTGCATGGCGCCCAGGATGATCAGGAAACCCGGACCGATCGTCCAGAGCGACAGGATGATCGGGAACAGGTTATACAATGGCAGCGACCGTGACAGATGCAGGGGAATGATGATCAGGCGGTTGATCCATCCGCTGGTCGGGCTGATCAGACCGGATATGATGATGAAGATCGCAATGGCCGGGATGATGCTGGGCATGAAGAAGAGCGTTCGCATGATGCGCTTGCCCTTGAGCCGGTCGCTCGAGAAAATAGCCGCCAGGGCGAGCGCCACCCCCATCTCCAGCGGGACGGACAGGATGAAATAGCTGATCGAGCCGAACAGGCTGGCTCCGGCCGCCGTATCCTTGAAGAAAGTGATGTAGTTCGCCAGGCCGACGAACTGGGTCTGTTCGGGCTGCAGCATGTTGAAATTCGTGAACGAAAATCCCAGCGCGGCCAGGATGGGAATCGCCTTGAACAAGAGGAATCCCAGGAGCCAGGGCAGGAGGAAAATGAACCCCACCGTCGCCTCGTAACGCCGCAGCGAAAGAGGTTTTTTCGTCTTTGGCAACCTGCGCCTTGGGGCCAGGTCGCGTTTTACTGTGATCATTCTGTGCCTCCTAAAAAGGCTTCGTGTGGTAGATTCCCCTGCCCTCCCCGCACAAAGCCTGACTGTTACAGTGGTCTGGAGATCGTCTATTTTCTTATCGGGAATAGACCTTACAAACAGTTCCTACGATTGGGTTCGACGCTTTCCCTTTGCAGAAAGGGGTGGATTCTCCTGTCCAAACGGACAGGCCGTCGCCCGCTGGAATCGCTCGATAGCCAACGAGCCCCCATCATATCGCAAAAGACCTGTCTAGAAAAGAGCAAATCGTCAAACGCTGTATGCTTTTTGTCAAGACGAACCGGATCAAACCGTGAAGAATTCCGGCTATGAAATAAACAAGCGCCCGGCCGGGCGCTTGTCGTCGATCATGTTCGAAGGAGGCTATTCCTAGCACTCGCTATATCCGCAGGAATAACACTTCCGGCAGCCTTCCTCGTTGACCATGGAGGCTTCCCCGCATTCCGGGCAGAGGTCGCTCGTCTTCAGGGCCATCTGGCGGGCAGACCGTTCAGGTTGAGGGGATTGGTCCGACGCGACCGCGAGCGGTTCCGGAGCAGATCGATCCAGGGAGGCCGCCAGAGGGTCGCCCAAGTGGATCGGGCTGCTCGTCGAATCGTCCGAGTCGGATACCTGGTGCGTGGTCTTGCCGATCAGGTACTCATCCAGCACCTGCCCGACAGCATCCGGCAGGGAACGGACCCGATTCGGGCCGAAGCCCAGGGAACGCCCTCCCCCAATCCCTGAGAGCTGTCGGACGACCTCCGCCAGGCGTTCACGCGGCGGGATTGGCGAGGCCAGGCGCAGGACATAGGAGATCAGGCGGCCTATGGCCTCCGAGACGGCAGCCGTTTCGGAACCGGCCTTGGCCGTGTTGATGAAAACCTCGAAGGGATGCCCGCCGCCGTTCTCGTTGACGGTGATGAAGGCCTTGCCTAGGGGCGTCTCCACCCGGAAGGTGCTCCCGACCAGCGTCCTGGGACGCGGTTTCTTCGTTTCGTGCCAGGCAGCCAACTGGGTGGCAATCTCGGATTCCGCAACGCTGGCAGGGGCGGCATCCCCTGTGACGGACGGCCAGTAGGGCATGGCCGGGCCGCTTGCCGCGGCCACTGGCGCGGGTTGCTTCTTCTCGGCGGTCGCCTTCGTCTCGAGCACCACCTTCTCGCGGGAGCCGGTTACGTAGACCGTGATCCCCTTGCAACCGAGTTCCCAGGCCAGCATGTAGGCTTCGGCAACATCCTCCGGCGTGGCGCCTTCGGGAAAATTGACCGTTTTGGACAGGGAATTATCCACGAAGGCCTGCAGGGAAGCCTGCATGTGGACGTGTTCTTCGGCGCGGATGTCGCTCGCCACCACGAAAACATTGCGGAGAGCCTCCGGGATCTCGTCGACCGTCTGGCAGGTTCCGTTTTCCATGACCTCTTCGACGATCTTTTGGCGGGCTTCCCCGACGATCCCGGCCTTTTCCAGCGCCCCGTTGAAGCGTGGGCTGGCATAGGTCAGTTGAAGATCCTTGCCCTTGTCATTGACATGGCGGATGTAGGCCAGGGCAAAGACAGGTTCGCAGCCGTAGCCTTCACAACCGGCGACCGTGGCGATCGTCCCCGTCGGGGCAACGGTTGTCTGGGCTGCATTGCGAATTCCATATTTCTTGATGCCCTCGACGATCCCGGCCCAATCGACCTGCGGACGATCCCAATCGTGGGTGAACGGCGCGAGCGGCTTTGGAGCAGTCCAGCGCAAATCTTCGAAATCGTAGATGCTGCCGTGAATGGCCGGGAAGGCGCCGCGCTCACGCGCCAGGGTCACGCTCGTCTGCATGGCATGGTAGCGGACGAATTCCATCACCTGCGCACCGAATTCCTGGCCTTCCGCGGAGCCATATCGGACGCCGACGTGGTACATCAGGTCCCCTAGGCCCATAATCCCAAGCCCGATCCGGCGCGCCCGGTGGGCCGCTTCCTTCAACTGGGCCACTGCCGGGACGTAGGCATTCACATCGACCACGTCATCCAGGAAACGGGTGGAGAGTTCCACACTCTGGCGCAGGTCCTCCCAGTCCACCTTCCCGTCTGCGCCGCAATGTTCAGCCAGGTTGACCGATCCCAGACAGCAGTTCTCATATGGACCGAGCCACTGCTCGCCGCATGGGTTGGTCGCTTCGAGCGGGTAGAGGTGCGGGACAGGGTTGGAGCGGTTGGCTGCATCCAGGAACAGGACCCCCGGTTCCCCATTGTGGTGAGCCTGGTCGACGATCTTCTGGAAAAGCTCCCGGGCGCGCACAGTTTTGTAGGTGCGTAACGGGATTCCCTTGGCATCGGCCTGTTCCAGCGTGCCGCTGAAACCATGATAAGCCGGAGCGGTTACGTCGGGGAACTTGAGCTCCCAATCGGCATCCTCCTTGACCGCCTGCATGAAGGCATCCGTAATCCCGACGGAAATATTGAAATTCGTGATCTGGTTTTCGTTGGTTTTACAGGCAACGAACTCCTCGATATCCGGGTGATCGACGCGCAAGACACCCATGTTGGCGCCACGACGCGTCCCACCCTGGGCGATCTCCCCGAAGGCATGGTCGTAGACCCGCAAGAATCCCACCGGACCGGTCGCCTGGCCGGCGGATGATTTGACCAACGCTCCCTTTGGGCGCAGGCGCGAAAACGAGAAGCCGTTCCCGCCGCCGGTCTGCTGGATCAGGGCGGCATCCCGCAGGGACTGGAAAATACCCGCCGGATCGCGCCCCATGTCATCGGTGATGGGGAGTACAAAACAGGCTGCCAGTTGGCCCAGGAGGGTGCCGGCACCTGTAAAGGTAGGAGAATTTGGGAAAAACTTCTTGGATGACAATAAAACGTAAAATTCGCGGGCTCGGGCCTCTACGTTAATCCCGTACGGCTCTTCCGCCTTGGCAATGTGGTATGCCACCCGCCAGAACATCTCTTCGACGGTTTCGATCGGCTCCCCCTCTTCGCCGTGGCGGACATAGCGCCGCAGCAACACCTGCCGGGCGTTTTCGGTCAATTCCACACCCGCAAGGTCCGAAGGCATCGGCGGGGTGGGCAGCAATCCTTTTTTCGATGTTGACAGGACATTTTCCATGCTGAAGTTCTCCTCGGCTTCTAAATGTAATCTGCTCTAACGGATAAACGGTCGGAAGTACGCACCGGCTCCAGAGGCGTAAAAAGAGCCTCCTCCACAATCGGGACGGAGAATGCTCAACGTCTGGCCAACTTTATGACTCTAGTAACAGGTGATCGATTTCATTACGAAGGGCATGCAGATCGTCCAGGCGCAGGTAAACAATGGCATAACGAATGTAGGCGATCTGGTCCAATTCCTTTAGACCTTTGATCACCATATCGCCAACCACACGGGAGGAAATCTCTGATTTTCCCAACCGCTGCAATTCGGCCTCGATCTGACCCACTAACCGCTCAATATCTGTCGCCGATACGGGACGTTTTGCGCAGGAAATCCGGATTCCACGTTCCAGTTTCTCACGATCGAATTCTTCCCGCGTACCATCTTGCTTAACAATGAGAGGCGTTGCCAAAATCGGTCGCTCGTAGCTGCTGAAACGCTGTCCACAATTTAGGCACTCCCGCCTTCGGCGGATACCGCCATGACTATCATGGGTTGTGTCGATCACCTTTGAATCGTCATTCTGGCAATACGGACAACGCATCCTTGATACTCCACAATCCTAGAACATTTGTAGCCGCCATATCTGGCGGTAATAAAACAAAATCCCCTGTATTTGGGGCATTATTTCCCTTATTTTAACATGATTGTTAGGTTGAAACAAGAGGACAGACGGGGGATTTACCTTAAAGTTTTCCCGAATCTCGGTTGAAACAATTTGTTTAATCGAGTATAGTAAAATTGTTCCTGTCCAGTTCATGCAGAAATGCACACCCTCGTCCTTGATAAGAAGAAAAGGAAGGCTGGTGGTGTTTAGAAAAATTCTGCCAACTCTACGAAGCATCGCCGTTCCACCTCCTGCCAGCCGGGATGAATTGAAACGCAGAGAGGGGGCAATTACCTTTCTGGTGCTGGTATTGCTCTTAGCTTCCACCATCCTAGTCACTTCGATCGTAATTCGCCGCAATTATCCCGACTTGATCAGCGTTTTGATTGCTGATTTCTTCCTTCTGGCCTTCTTGCTGCTGGCCCGCAGGGGAAATGTCATCTTTGCCTGCCATTTTATCCCGCTCGTCCTGAATACCACAGCAACTTATATCGCCTTCAGAGGGGCGGGAATACACGATATTACCTTGCTGAGTTTTCCGATGATCGTCGCGATCGGCGGCCTTCTCCAGGGCAAACACGGATCGATTTGGGCCGCCTTCCAGGGAACGATCTGTTTCATTATCATTTATTGGGGTGAAGTTCATGGCCTGATTCCAGGCGCGATTCAATTCCGCAGTCAAACTACGCCCGATGATCTCATCGTCATGGCGATCCTTTTGTGGATCACTGCCGCTTTCATGTATTTCGCCACAAACTACATGAGCAAGAGCCTTGCCTCGATCCAACTTGCCGATCAGGCATTACGCCAGGCCAACGACGATCTCGGTCGCTATACATCGATCCTCGAACAGCGCTCCCGCCAATTGCTCACCGGCGCCCAGGTTTCGCGGGCTGCCAGCACGATTCTCGAGCCGGATGAACTTTGCCAGCAAGTCGTCGACCTAGTCGGCAGCCGGTTTGGATTATATTTCGTCAGCTTGTACTTGGTGGATGAAAAGAACGAATGGGCCATCCTGCACGCCGGTACGGGAGAAGCCGGGAAAGTTCTGCTGCAAAAAGGTCACCATCTGAGCATAGGAAATACTTCCATGATCGGCGGGTGCATCGCCAGCCAGAAAGCCCGCATTGCCCTGGATGTCGGGAAGGAAGCCGTCCGCTTTGACAACCCCATCCTGCCTGAAACACGATCGGAGCTCGCCCTCCCCCTTAGCAGTCGCGGAGATGTGATCGGCGCGCTAGGCATACAGAGCAAATCGGAATCCGCTTTCAGCGACGAAGACATCGCCATCTTCCAGGCTATGGCCGACCAGCTTGCCAATGCCATCAGCAATGCGCGGCTGTATCGCCAGCTCCAGCGGGAATTGTCCGAAAAGAAACGGGTCGAGGCGAAGATCCGCCAACTGAATAAAGAACTGGAAAAGCGCGTCGCCGAACGGACCCAGGAGTTGCAGACTGCCAACAAAAACTTGACGACGCTCAGCCACTTAAAGGACGAATTCCTCGCCAACGTCTCTCATGAGTTGCGGACTCCCCTGACGAGTATCAAGCTCTATCACAACCTCCTGGAGAAGCACCCAAACGATCCGGAAAAGTACATCCGCCATCTCAAACGCGAAACCGACCGCCTGGCCCGGCTGATCGAGGACTTGCTCTATTTTTCACGTCTGGAACAGGGCTATTCGCCCTTCCATCCTGAATCGCTTGACCTCAACCGCCTGGCAAAGGAATATTATACCGATCGCCTGCAGCTTGCAAACGAACGGCAGTTGTCCCTGGCGTTCGAGGAGGCCCTTTCACTCCCGTGTGCCTTCGCGGATGAACAAATGACCGGGCAGGTGATAAGTGTCCTGCTGACCAACGCGATGAACTACACCCCTGCCGGTGGGAAGATTACCATTCGGACGCTTACCACAAAACGGGATGGCCAATCCTGGGCCGGTTTTTCAATCAGCGATACCGGTCTGGGGATCACCAATGAAGACCTGGATCATTTGTTTGAACGCTTCTACCGAGGGAAGGCCGGGAGGACCTCTTCCACCCCCGGAACCGGACTTGGTCTTTCAATTGCCAAGGAGATCATTCAGCAGCACAACGGCAAGATCGAAGTCCAGAGTGAAGGAATCGAGGGAAAAGGCACTACCTTTTTTGTTTGGCTGCCGATCGCATCGACATGATCTTTATCAGCCCACAAGGAGGAAAGGATGAATCAAATCGCGGTTTATGTCTTTTTGCTCCTCCCCATCCTGTTGATCGGTTTTTTTATTTTTCGATTTACCCGCAAACAGGTGGACAAAGTCGTCTCGAGACAGAAAACCCTCGACGACAGCGCTGTCTGGCTACGGGATTCCGCCCCGCTCAAAGCTGAGGTTATTCATAAAAGCGAAACGATCTCGCCCGAAGCGCGTGGGATTGCTAAGGTTGACCTGGATTTGAAAATACACCTCCCCAACTCACTTCCGGTCGAGACGAAAACTTGCTGGCTGGTTGAGATTCCATCCCTTACCCAGCTTGAACCGGGCCAAAGCGTATTGGTCAAATTCGACCCTCAAAAACCCCAGCGGGTTTTTCCTGCCGTACCATGGGCAAGAGCCTGGTTGTTCAGCAAATAAGCCGGTCGAAACAAAAAGGTCCCCGTCGATGATGACGGAGGCCTTTTCAATTCCCCTGCTACAGCTTTTTAGCTTCCTGCCAGAGCTTTTCCATCTCATCCAGCGTCAGCTCGGACGTCTTTTTGCCTTGCTTCTTGGCGCCTGCTTCGATGTGGGCGAACCGCTTCTTGAAACGGATATTCGTTCCACGGAGGGCAGACTCGGCATCCACTTTCCTCCAGCGGGCAAGATTGACCAGGGCGAAGAAGAGATCCCCAATCTCGGCAGCCAGTTCTTCATCGTTTTCGGCATCCCGGACCTCCTGGATCTCCTCGGCGATCTTTTCCAACACCCCATCCACCTTGGGCCAGTCGAACCCTAACCGGGCTGCCCGGTCCTGATATTCCTGGGCCTGGATCAGCGCCGGCAGTGCCAACGGAATGCCATCCAGCGGCCCTTTCTCCGCCGCACCGTTGGCTTTCCGCTCGTCCGCCTTGAGTTTTTCCCAATTCTGCAGGACGCCCTTCACCCCCTCCACCTGGACATCGCCGAAGACATGCGGGTGGCGTCGGATGATCTTGTCATAAACATGTTTGATCACATCCGCCATGCTGAACTCGCCCTCCTCGCCGGCAATCTGGGCGTTAAGGACAATCTGCAGGAGCAGGTCCCCAAATTCCTCGGCCATCTTGACCGGATCCTCCTCGTCCATGGCTTCGAGGGTCTCATAGGATTCGTCCAGCAGATGGGAGCGGAGAGACTGGTGAGTCTGTTCCTTGTCCCAAGGACATCCATCCGGGGCGCGCAAGTGGGCGATGATCTCCTGGAAGGCCTCGAAAGAAGTTCCTTCTCCGAGTGGAGGCAGATAAAGGACGGTCAGTAGTCCGATCCTCTCCGACCGGTCGATCTCGTAGAGCTGGATGTTTTCGACCAATTCGTCCTTCGTCCCCGCTGCATGGACCAGTTTCACCGGATGCTCATCCGGATAGACTGCATTGAGGGTCATCTTGACCTCGGCAGCCACCATCCTCGAATAGATCTGGGCGACGAGGGCGGGCTTATCTGGGGGAAGAGCCGGCATGTGCGCCTGGCTCAATTCCAGGGCATCCACCAGGGTCAATCTGGGATAGGCGTCCAATCCAAGAGCCGCAAAAACCGGCTCCAGGAAGGAGACGCCATTGACTACGCGCAGTCCAAGGCCAAGAGTCCGGGCCTGCTCGACGATCTTCGGACAGGTCGCCTCCGCCACAAACGGGTCACCGGGTACGGCATACACCACCCCTTCCGGCCGCTTGCCCAACTCGATCACTTTATCGACGATGGCCGTATAAACATCCTCGAAGGATTCGCCTTTTTCGTACAATTCGTCAAAGGAATGGATTTTTACAGAGACTGGCAGTCCAGCGACGGTGGGATGCTCCTTCGTGCGCAGCCAGACTTCACCGGCTTTGCCCAGGGTATCCCACGCCTCACGGGTAAGTTTGGTTGGATCGCCGGGACCGAGACCGAGGAGGGTGATTTCAGGCATAAGATCTCCTTAAAGAGTAAAGCGTAAAACGTAGCGTAGGTTCCACGCAATACGTTTTACACTTTACGGAACTATCTATTTTGCGTTGTTCTTCTTTACGTTTTTCTTGCGGACTAGCGCTTGGTATAGGTCGGGGCCTTGCGGGCGCGCTTCAGACCGGGCTTCTTGCGTTCCTTGACACGGGCATCCCGGGTCAGGAAGCCGCCCTTGCGCATTGCCGAGACATTCTCGGGATTCATCTTGACAAGGGCGCGGGCGAGGCCGAGCTGAACGGAGTCCGTCTGGCCGGTCACGCCGCCGCCATTGACGACGACCGTGATGTCATACGATTTCGGTTCCTGGCCGGCGGCCTTCATGACAGCCAGGATGGCCTCGATATCGCCCAAACGATTGAAGTAGGCCGGAGCCTCCTTGTCATTGACGATGAAACGACCTGAACCGCTCATGATGCGTACGCGGGCAATGCTCTGTTTGCGGCGTCCAACACCTTCAAAGTACTGAACAGACATATTCCTGCTCCTTTATGCAACCGTCTGTGGGCTCTGGGTGGCATGCGGATGTTCCGCACCGCCATAGACTCGCAGATGAGTCAGCAGATGGCGGCCCATCTTGTTATGCGGCAACATGCCCCACACCGCGGAACGGATGACGCGATCCGGGTGAGTCGACAGTTGGTCGCGCAGGTTGATCGACTTCAAACCGCCGGGATAGCCCGAGTGGCTGTGGTACACCTTTTCCGTCATCTTGGAATGGGTCTTCGTGCCGGTGACGGTGATCTGTTGGGCATTGATGACGACCACAAAATCACCCATCTCGACGCCGGGAGTGAAGCTGGGCTTGTTTTTGCCCAGGAGGATTCCGGCGATCTTGGTCGCCAGCCGGCCCAGGGTCTCACCGCTGGCATCGACCAGCACCCATTGGCGGTTAATTTCAGCAGCCTTAGGATAATAAGATTTATACACTTTCGTCTCTCCAAACTTTCAGACTAACGAGCTCAAGCCAGATTTTCATAACAGACTTCGACCAGGGTCAGGCCGCTGGCGGGGGCAAGCCCGGCCGGAATTTCCATCCGGGCAATTCTCCGGATCTCGAACCGGTCATCCAGCGCCCGGACCAACGTCTCCGCTGGAAGCCTCCCCTGCCCGACCGCCGCCTGGACATACACCAGCCGGCGGACCATCCGGTAGAGGAAGGCATCTGCTCGAATTTCGAAGGTCCATTCATCCCCTCGCTTATGCCACCCGGCGGACTGGACTGTCCGCACAGTGCTGCCTCCGGATCGAGGCGGGGTGCCAAAGGCCGCGAAATCGTGCGTTCCGGTCCATATTTCGGCCAAGGACACCAAGTCCGTTACGCCTGGCCAAACCCGCCAAGCGAAGCGCTCCCGCAGGGGGTCGCGCACATCGGAGCAGAACAGGCGGTAGCGGTAGCAACGGGAACTGGCATCGAAACGAGGGTGAAAATCGTCCGCCGCCAGGGCAATCTGCCTGACCGCCATATCCGCCGGAAGATTGGAGTTCAGTGCCGCCTGGAGCCTGTCCAGGCCGTGGACCCAATCGAGGTCGAAAGCCGCCACCTGCCCGCTGGCATGGGTGCCGGTATCCGTCCTCCCGGCCAGGAGGACGCTCCTGCCTCGCCAGCCGATCTTGCGCAGCGCCTTTTCGAGTTCGCTTTGAACCGTCCTTGACTCTGCCTGCCGCTGGCTGCCGAGGAACCCGGTGCCGTCATAAGCAAGGATAATCTGGTAACGTGCCATTGTTTCGGCGACTTCGGTCGCCCGGGCAGACGATGCCGCCCAACGAAAACTATTCTTCGACCAATTCGAGCAACGCCATCTCGGCTTTGTCGCCGAAGCGCGGGCCGAGCTTCAAGACACGCGTATACCCGCCGTTGCGTTCGGCAAAGCGCGGGGCAATCTCGTCGAACAGCTTCTTGATGACCTCGTTGCTGTTGCCGCCCAGTTTGGCAGCGATCAGGCGGCGAGCAGCCACCTTCTCGGCGTCACTGGACTCTGCGACCTTGCGAGCGACAGTGATCATCTGCTCGGCTTCGCCACGGATCGCGGCGGCCTTGGTTACGGTCGTGCGAATGCGCTCGTGGGTGAAGAATTGCTTGATCAAATTCCGGCGCAAGGCAATCCGAGCGCCTTTTGTACGATTGAGTTTATAACCTGCTACTTGGTGTCGCATTGCCTAATTACTCCGACTCTTTCTTTTGTTCGTCCTTCAGATAGCCCTTCTCCTGCATCTTGGCACGCAGTTCGTCCAGGCTCTTTTCACCGAAGTTGCGGATGGACATGACCGCCTGATCGCCCTTTTCGAGCAACTCGAGCACATCGCCGACGGTGGTAATGCCCGTGCGCTTGAGCGAATTGAACACACGGACCGAAAGGTCGAGGGATTCGACCGGGGTCTCGGCGACCTCGCTGGTCAGGTGGGACCCGGTGACTTCCTTCTCCATCGTAATGGCCAGGGTCTCTTCGCTGATACCGGCGACGTAGCGCAGGTGCTCGATCAGGATCTTGGCAGAGGCGCTCAAGGACTTTTCCGGCGAAATGGTTCCGTCGGTCCAGATTTCAAGGACGAGTTTATCGTAGTTGGTGCTCTGGCCCACGCGGGCAGCCTGCACTTCCCAGTTGACCCGCTTGACCGGGCTGAAGATGGCGTCCACCGGCAGCTCGCCGATGGGCATCCGGCCGCGCTCATTCGAGGGGGCATAGCCACGGCCGCGTTCAACCGAGAATTCAATGTCCAGACGGGTCTTGGCAGAATCCGCTGTAAAGAGATACAGATCCGGATTGATGATCTGCACCTCTGGCGACGTAATGATGTCTGCGGCGGTAACAACACCTTCGCCGCGCACTTCCAGGTGCATGCGGGTGGTATCCACACCGTCCAGCTTCAGACGCAACTGCTTGACCTGAAGCATGACCTGCAAAACATCTTCGCGCACGCCCGGAATATCACTGAACTCGTGCAAGACATCCGCCAGACGGATGGAAGTCACCGCGGCGCCTTCCAGGGAGGAAAGCAAGACACGCCGCAGGGCATTCCCCAACGTCACGCCGTAGCCATGCTCCAGCGGGCTGATAACAAATTTGCCATAATTACGAGCTTCCGCTTCGCGCTCGATCTTCGGCATCACCATGTTCGTGATAGTCACGATACACCTCTCCCCGGCGTACGGAACAGTACGCCGCGTCTAGGAAAACAGACTTGGATTAGCGCGAGTAGTACTCGACGATCAACTGCTCGTTCAGGTTGCCGTCAATCTCAGGACGTTCAGGCAGGCGCAGGACATTGCCCGAGAGAGCTTTCAGATCACGGCCCAGCCAGGCCGGAATATTGCGGGTTTCGGCCACTGGAGCTAAATCCTTGAAATAGGTCGTGTCATGCGAGCCTTCGCGGACCGCAATCACATCACCAACACCGACAGTCATCGAGGGGACATCCGTGCGGCGACCGTTGACCGTGAAATGGCCGTGGGTCACCAGCAGGCGCGCCTGGCTGCGGCTGGAAGCGAATCCGAGCCGGAAGATGACATTATCGAGGCGTGATTCGAGGATCTGCAGGAGCATCAAACCGGTGATGCCACGAGCCTTGAGAGCCGCCCCGTAGTACCGGCGGAACTGGCGCTCGTAGACGCCGTCGATGCGGCGAGCCTTCTGCTTGGCGCGCAGCTGCTTGGCATAGTCGGACTCGCGCCCTGTGCCGCCACGTCGGCCACCGCCGCCCTGCCCACCCGCCCGACCATGCTGACCGGGGGCAAAACCGCGACGCTCGAATGCACACTTGGGAGAAAAGCAACGCTCTCCCTTTAAGAACAATTTTTCGCCTTCTCGCCGGCAAAGTTTACAAGCCGGCCCAGTATATTTCGCCATACGTACTAACCTCTCTCACCAGAACTAAACGCGGCGCTTCTTGGGAGGCCGGCAACCATTGTGGGGAACCGGCGTCAGATCGGAAATGGACTTGACTTTCAGGCCCATCGATTGGACGGCGCGAATCGCGGATTCACGACCAGGGCCGGGGCCCTTGACAAACAGGTCAACTTCCTGAATGCCAATCCCTTGGGCAGCCTTGATGGCCTGCTCCGCAGCCAGACGGGCCGCGAACGGGGTGCTTTTGCGGGAGCCCTTGAAGCCGACCGAACCAGCGCTACCCCAGCACAGGGTGTTGCCGTCGGGGTCGGTTACGGTCACAATGGTATTGTTGAATGATGCAAAGACATGCACCTGCCCGGAGGACAGGGCGCGCTTGCCCTTTTTGGCGCCACCGGAGCGGCGCGCGGAGCGTACAGTCTGAGCCATAGATCCTCTTTATTCCTCTTACCGGATTACTTCTTACCGCCCTTGCGGCGTCCGCGCCCGGCCACGGTCTTTTTCGGACCCTTGGCGGTGCGAGCGTTGGTGCGAGTGCGCTGGCCGTGGGCAGGTAGATTGCGACGGTGGCGCAGGCCGCGGTAGCAGCCAATTTCGACCAGACGCTTGATGTTCATCTGTTCCTGACGACGCAGATCGCCTTCGACTTTCCAGTTCTTGGCGATGTACTCGCGGATGGCTGAGACTTCAGCTTCGGTCAAATCCTTGACGCGGGTATCCGGATTGATTTTGGTCGCCGCCAGAATTTCGCGGGAGCGCGCAGGGCCAATCCCGAAGAGGTAGTTCAGGCCCACTTCGACACGCTTATTGCGCGGGAGGTCAACACCTTCAATTCTTGCCATGGTCTACTTATCCTTGTCGCTGCTTATGCTTAGGATTCTCGCAGATAATGTACAATCTGCCCTTGCGCTTGACAATCTTGCACTTCGCACAGCGCTTGCGAATGGAGGGTCCTACTTTCATGATTGCTTTCTCCTTGCTTCGGTAGTTCAGCCAAAGTTCGAATTATACTTGCACTGCTTTATTCCGTCCAGTTAGGTTGTTGTCTATGCGTAACTGTTACGGGACTGTCAGGACGAGAGGGTCGCCTTCGGTGACAGCCACGGAATGTTCCTGATGGGCAGTAAGAGACCCATCCGCTGAGACAACTGTCCACTGGTTGGACAGGACACGGGTCCGGTAGGTGCCGACGAGCACCATCGGTTCGAGGGCAATCGTCATCCCCGGTCGCAGGAGCACGCCGGTGCCAGGGGTGCCATAATTCGGCACCTGGGGTCCTTCATGCATCTTCCGGCCGACACCATGCCCCGTGTATTCCCGGACGACCTGGAACCCCTGAGCCTCCACATACTGCTGGATGGCTGCAGAAACGTCGCCCGTTTTATTTCCGGCGCGCATCATGGCGATGCCAACAAGAAGCGCTTGCTGCGTCACCTCGATCAACTTCGTCGCTTCCGGGGAGATCTCCCCGATACCGGCCGTGAAAGCTGCATCGCCGACGAAACCTTCGACGACCGCCCCACAATCGATCGAGATGATGTCACCTTCCTTCAACTTCCGTTTGCCGGGGATCCCGTGAACCAGTTCTTCGTTGACACTGGCACAGATCGAGGCGGGGAACGGCGGTTGACCGTAGTTCTTGAAAGGTGAGTAAGCGCCATGTTTCCGCAGGGTTTCCTCAGCAGCCGCGTTGAGGTCTGCAGTCGTGACGCCGGGTTGTAAAAGTTCTCGCACCGCAGCCAACGCCAGGGCGTTGACCCGACCGGCTTCGCGCATCAACTTCATCTCTGCCGGATTTTTTATATGGATATCACGATCCCAAGCCATGTTACCTTCTAAGCACCGCCAGCAATTCAGCGGAAACTTTCTCAATCGGTTGAGCACCATTAATTTCGGACAATAAGCCGCGTTCACGATAATAGGCGATCAGAGGCGCTGTCTGGGCGAAGTAGACCTGGATGCGTTTCGTGACCGTCTCCACTTTATCATCGTCCCGTTGATACAGCTCCGATCCATCCATATCGCACTTGCCCTCCTGCTTGGGAGGGTTGTACTTCTCGTGGAAGACATGCCCCTCGGCCCGACAAGTCCAGCGGCCGCTCAGCCGTTCGATCAGGGTCGCTTCGGAGGCGGCGATATAAGGAACGTAGTTTACATTCCCGCCGAATTCAGCCAAAAGCTTCTCGAGGGCATCGGCCTGCGGAGTCGTCCGAGGAAATCCATCCAGAAGGGCGCCGTCTTTGCAATCTGGTCGGGAGAGACGGTCACGGATCATGCGGATGGTGACATCGTCCGGGACGAGCTCGCCCTTGTTCATGTAAGACTGGGCAAGTTTTCCAAGATCGGTGCTGTTTTTAATGTTCTCCCGGAACAGGTCGCCAGACGAAATATGCGGCAAGCCGGTTCTTTCGGCGATGACCTTCGCTTGTGTACCTTTGCCAACGCCTGGAGGGCCAAGCAAAACGATGAATGTCAACATATCTGGTTATCTGACCAGCTTGGCATCGTCATAACCGTGCAGTTTCAACTCTGCGTCGATGTTCAGGAAAGTATCGCGAACGACACCGACGACGATCAACAAGCCCGCAGAAGAAACCAGGTACAAGGTCGAGTTCGAAGCAGAGGATGAAACTCCCACAGCCTTGAGGATCGAGTTGATCAGGAACGGCAGGACCGCCACCAGGCCCAGGAACAAAGCGCCCGGCAGGGTGATCCGACGTTGGACCTTGGTCAGGTACTTCTGAGTCGGGGTGCCACGGTTGACGCCCGGGATCTGCGCGCCGACTTTCTTCAAGTTCTCACCATAGTTTTGCTGGGTGAAGAGAACGTCGGTATAGAAGAAAGTGAAGCTCACGACCATCAGGAAGTAGAGCAGCCAGTAAATCCAGGAACCGCCGTTGAAGATATTCTGAACATTGGTCGCAAAAGCGGCGACACTGGCTGTCTTATTGTTCACGAAATAGCTGGCGATGATGGTCGGGAACTGTAACAGCGCGCCAGCAAAGATGAGCGGGATCATGCCAGCCAGGTTGACCATCAGCGGCAGAGTGCCTTTCACAGGCATCGACATACGATTACCGATCCGGCGGCCGGGGTACATGACCGGAACATTCCGGCGACCCTGCTGGACGTAGACGATCGCATAAATGACCAAGACCATGATGACAACCATCGAGATCATCAGGATCCAACCATGCGTCTTATCAGCCAGCAAAGCCTTGAAGTTCGCCGGCATCTTGGCAACGATCCCTGCGAAGATGATCAGGGACAGGCCCTGCCCGCGGATGCCGTATTCCGAAATCAGCTCGCCCAGCCAGATGGCGAACATCGTGCCGGCCATCATGGTCAGAAGCAGGGTCACCGAGCTCAACCACAGGGAGCTGGTGAACCCGAACGGCACGATCGCAACACCATTATTCAACTGCTGCGAATAGGAGTTGAAAAGGTTGATCTGGCCAAGAGCGGTCAGGGCAGCCATCGGGACGGCCAGGTAATAAGTCCACTTTTCCTGCCACTTGCGGCCTTCACGAGGATCCTCTTCCATTTTCCGCTGGAGAGCCGGGAAGATGGGGGTCAGCAGCTGCAGGATGATCTGCGCAGTGATATACGGGTAGACGCCCATCGCCAGGAGGGAAAAGCGCGAGATCGTACCGCCCGACAATAAGTCCAGGAAGGCGAAAAACGAACCAGTGGCGCTGGCGCTCTGGAACAGGTTCTTCAAAGCGGCGCCATTGATTCCCGGCACCGGAATATTGGCCGCCAGGCGGAAGATGACCAACAGGAGCAGGGTGATGAGCAGCTTGCGGCGGATGTCCTGCGAAGTCCAAAGATACCGCCATCCCGAAAATACGTTCTTCATAAGGGTCTCCTCGCGAGAACGGGCTAGGCGATCAGTTCCACAGAACCGCCGGCAGCCTCGATCTTCGCCTTGGCGCTCTTGGTGACGCGGTGGACGCGCACTTTGAGGGCGGCCTTCAGTTCACCGCGGCCCAGAATGGCGACCGGGTTGCGTGTGTCACGCAAAAGGCGGGCTTTATCGAGCGTTTCGGGGTTCACTTCCCCACCCGCCTTGAAGGAGGTCAACTGGTCCAGATTGACTTCGTTGAACTCGGTCTCGTAGGGAGGGGTGAATCCCTTGCCACGTACAAACGGCAGGCGGCGGAAGAAGGGCAGATTACCGCCCTGGCGATACAGGTGACCACCCGTACCGGTGCGGGAGCCTTCACCCTTGGTACCCCGGCCGGCGGTCTTTCCCTGACCGGCAGAGATGCCATGTCCCACACGCTTGCGGTCTTTTTTGGACCCTGGATTGGGTTTGAGATCGTTCAGTTTCATCGTTCGTTCCTATTCTTCGACACGAATCAGGTGGACCACTTTCGCGAGCATGCCGCGCAGGGCAGGCGTATCTTTGTGCTCCACAGTCTCGTTCAGGTGATGGAAGCCAAGTGCCTGGATGGTCAACTTTTGCGGCTGCGGGTACCCGATGGGGCTGCGCACCAAGGTTACCTTGATGGTTTTACCCTCTTCCTTCTTAGCCATGCTTCTTTCTCCTTTCCCAGTACGGCAGCAGGTCTTCAACTGACTTGCCGCGCCGGGCTGCCTCTTCCTGCGGCGACTTGAGCGCCTCGAGGGCCTGGAGGGTCGCCTGGACAGAGTTCAGGACGTTCGAGGATCCGAGCGACTTGGTCAGGATGTCGTGCACGCCGACCGCTTCCAGCACGGCACGTACGCCGCCGCCGGCGATAACGCCGGTACCCAGGGAAGCCGGCTTGAGCAGGATGACCGAACCACCCACCTTTCCGGTCGACTGATGAGGAATGGTCGTCCCGGAGAGATAGATGCTGTGCATATTCTTACGAGCCCGGTCAGTGGCCTTGCGCATGGCATCCGGCACGGCATTCGCCTTGCCGACTCCCATGCCCACCTTGCCGTGGTTGTCGCCCATGATCAAGGTTACACGGAATTGGAACCGGCGGCCGCCTTTGACCACTTTGGCCACGCGGGCAATCTCGATGACGCGCTCGTCGAATGCTTCGCCTTGCTGTTCGATATCTTTAACCTGGTAATCCAACATAGCTTTCTCCAATCAGGCCTTAGAATTCCAGGCCGCCTTCGCGGGCGCCATCGGCCAGAGCCTTCACCCGGCCGCTGTATTTGAAACCACCACGGTCGAACACGACCGCCTGCACGCCTTTTTTCTTGGCGCGTTCAGCCAATGCCTTGCCGACCAGTTTGGCCTGTTCGGCTTTCTTGAGGCCCTTCATCTTGCCGCGCAGTTCCTGATCGATGGTCGAAGCCGAAACGATCGTCTGTCCGGCCTGGTCATCGATGACCTGGGCGTAGATTTCAGAGAGGCTGCGGAATACGCTCAAGCGGGGGCGCTGCTGGGTGCCATGGATTTCCATGCGCACGCGTGCCTGACGGCGAATGCGCGCCTCGGTACGATTTTTCTCAGCCATGATTACTTCGCTGCCTTTCCGGCCTTGCCAGCCTTGCGGCGGATCTTCTCACCCAGGTAGTGCAAACCCTTGCCGTGATAAGGTTCCGGCGGGCGGACGTTGCGGATATTTGCCGCAATTTGGCCGACCAACTCTTTATCAAAGCCACGCACGAAGACCTGGCGGGCTTTCGTATCTACATCAAAGGAAATCCCAGCCGGCGGCTCGACCTCGACGGGGTGCGAATACCCCATGTAAAGGACCAGGTTCTTGCCGTTCAGCTCGGCGCGGTAGCCCACGCCTTCGATTTCCAGAATGCGCTCAAAACCGGCGCTTACGCCATGGATCATATTGGCAAGCACCGCGCGGGTCGTTCCGTGCAAGGCGCGTTCGGCAGGCTGATCCGACTTGCGGGTGATCACAACCTGGCCGTTTTCCATCGCAATCCCGATCAACGGGGAGAATGCGCGTTTCAATTCGCCTTTGGGACCCTTTACACCGACGTGCGTGCCGTTGATTTCAATCTGCACACCTGCCGGGACAACTACGGGCATACGTCCAACTCGAGACACTTTTCCTCCTCCTCTCTACCAGACCTTGCAGAGGATCTCGCCGCCGACGCCCAGTTGGCGAGCACGCTGACCGGTCATGATACCCTTGGGCGTGGATAGGATGGCAACGCCAATACCCGAAAGCACCCAGGGAATATCCTGTTTCTTGGTATAGACACGGCGACCAGGGCGGCTGACGCGTTCGATGCCAGTAATTACCGATTTGCGCTCGCGGCGCTCACCGAAATACTTGATCTTGATGCGCAGAATTTTCTGGCTGGGCTGTTCTCCGTCGGCAACCTCGAAGTTTTCAAGATAGCCTTCCTCTTTCAAGATCTTGGCAATTTCCACCTTGATCTTGGAATTGGGCATGGCCGTCAAAGCCTGTCCGCTCATGGTTGCGTTGCGGATGCGGGTCAGCATATCAGCAATAGGATCATTAACGCTCATATTCCTACCTCCACCCGGTTACCAGGATGATTTCACGACGCCGGGGATTTTTCCTTCCAGCGCCAACTCACGGAAGCAAATCCGGCAAAGACCGAAACGACGAATATAACCGCGTGGACGTCCGCAGCGGGAGCAGCGATGACGCACCTGATTGGAATATTTCCGACGTTGTTCACGATACTTCATGCAAGTACTTGCCATAGTTATGCTTCCTTCTTGAACGGCATGCCCAGCAGCTGCAGCATCAGCCGTGCATGATCGTCAGATTGGGCCGTGGTCACGATGGTGACCTCCATGCCTCTCATTTTATCGATCTTGTCGTACTCGATTTCCGGGAAGATCAACTGGTCGCGCAGGCCAAGCGTATAGTTGCCGCGTCCGTCGAAAGCGTCCGGGGAAACCCCACGGAAGTCACGCACGCGCGGCAGGGCAACGTTGACCAGCCGATCCAGGAAAGCCCACATCTTGTCACCGCGCAGGGTCACCTTGGTGCCAATGATGCGACCTTCACGGAGCTTGAAGTTGGCGATGCTCCGGCGAGCCTTGGTCATGACAGGCTTCTGCCCGGAAATCGTGGTCATATCGCCCATGGCGGCTTCGAGAGCCTTGGCATTGTCCTGTTCGCTCCCCAGGCCGATGTTCAACACGATCTTGTCGATGCGCGGTACCTGCATGACATTCTTGTATGCAAAGGCTTTACGCAGGCCGGGAACAGCTTCTTTCTGATATCGTTCTTGCATTCTATTCATAAATTATTGCTCCACTGGCGGCTAGTCTATCAACGCCTGACACTTCTTGCAGACGCGATGGGCGCCATCATCATCTCGCTGGACAGAGACACGCGCCGGTTCGCCGCACTTGGGGCAGACCAGCATGACATTGGAGATGTCAATCGGAGCCTCGAACTTCATGCGGCCAGGGTTGATCGTCCGACCCTGAGTCTGGACCTGCTTCTGATGCTTGGTGTGGATATTCAAACCTTGCACCACAACCTGCCGCTCGTCCGGCAAGACCTTGATCACCTCGCCGCGTTTGCCTTTTTCCTCTATTTTTCCGCTGATCAACTCAACGGTATCACCTTTTCGGATCTTGACGTTCATCGTTCACTCCTCAATGGCCTAGAGCACTTCCGGCGCCAGGGAAACAATCTTCATGAAGCCCTTTTCGCGCAGTTCACGTGCCACTGGTCCGAAAATGCGGCTGCCTTTGGGATTCTGGCCATCCGTATCCAGGATGACGGCGGCGTTGTCATCGAAACGGATGTAGGATCCGTCCTCACGGCGCCATTCTTTGGTGCAACGGACGATCACAGCCTTGACGACTTCCGACTTCTTGACCGATCCCTGCGGGGCGGCGGATTGGACGGCGGCCACCACAGTGTCACCGATCGCGCCGTATCGCCGGGTGGAGCCACCCATGACATGGATCACGAGCAGTTCACGAGCGCCGGTGTTATCGGCGACTTTCAGGCGAGACTCGTGCTGGATCATGACTGGACCTCCGCCGGGGATTCATCCGCAGCCGCCGGAGCTGTCTCAGTCACGACATCCGCTGCAGCGACTTCCGCCACGCCGGTATCGGCGGTGCGAATTTCATGCTTGAGGATCGTCTCGACCACCCAGCGCTTGTCGCGGGACATCGGGCGGCTCTCGACGATCTGGACTTCGTCGCCGATCTGGCAACCCAGTTCGTCGTGCGCCTTGACGCGTCGGCTCGAATGGACGACTTTCCGGTAGAGTGGATGCCGGTAGGTACGGCCGATCTCCACGACCACAGTTTTTGTCATTTTGTTGCTGGTGACGACACCAGCTAAACGACGACGGTTATTCATGCTTCACCTTCCTGTACAGCCGTCTGACGGGACTCTTTCAGGATTGTTTCCATACGGGCAATTTCGCGTCGTACTTGGCGCAGGCGGCTGGTATCGGTCAGTTGACCGGTAACCTGTTGGAAGCGGAGTTTCATCAACTCTTCGCGAGTATCCTGGACTTTGGCCTGCAATTCATCGACAGACATCTTGCGAATATCCTGCGGTTTCATGCCTGTTCTCCTAGGGTCACATCATGGCGGGCAATGACCTTGGTCTTGATGGCGAACTTGCGGCGGGCGAGTCCAAGGGCTTCCTTGGCCGTCGCCTCGTCCAGGCCGCCGACTTCGAACATGACCCGGCCTGGCTTGACCACTGCCACCCAGTACTCCACCCCACCCTTGCCTTTACCCATACGGGTTTCGGGCGGTTTCTGGGTATAGGGCTTGTCCGGGAAGATGCGGATCCAGACCTTGCCGCGGCGCTTCATCGCATGTACGAGGGTGCGGCGGGCAGCTTCGATTTGACGGGCAGTCACCCACCCCGGTTCCAGAGCCAACAGACCGTATTCGCCGAAGGAAATCTCGACACCGCGGGATTCCTTGCCCTTCATGCGGCCACGCATCTGCTTGCGGTATTTCACACGTTTTGGCATTAACATAGCATCAACCTCACTCTACAGACACCGCGGCTACTCGCTGACGTAGACGCCTTCGGTCGTCTCGACTTTTTCTTCCACTTCGGGCTTCATTTCGCCATGGTAGACCCACACCTTGATGCCAATTTGGCCGTAAGTGGTGGTGGCTTCGCAACGGGCGAATTCGATGTCGGCACGCAGGGTTTGCAGCGGCACGCGTCCATCCCGCAGCCAGACGTTGCGGGCCATCTCCGCGCCGGCCAAACGGCCGCCGCATTCGATCTTGATGCCCTGGGCGCCCTGGCGCATGGCCTGCTGGATGGCACGCTTCATCGCCCGCCGGTAGCTGATACGGCGTTCCAGCTGGTCGGCGATGTTGTGTGCAACCAGGTAAGCGTCACAATCCGGAGCCTTGATTTCCTTGATGTCCAGATCGACTTTCTTGCCGGTCAACCCTTCCAGGCTGACGCGGATCTTCTTGATGCCTTCACCCTTGCGGCCGATCAGGATTCCGGGCTTGGCGGTGAAGACAGCCACCTTCAGCTTGCCGGGATAGCGCTCCACGTCGATGCGGGAGACGCCTGCACGGCCAGCTTCCGCATAGATCATTTCGCGGATGGAAAAATCCTGCTCGAGCTGTTCGCGATACTGGGCGCCTTCTGCGAACCAGCGGCCGCGCCAGTCCTGAGTGACGTTCAGGCGAAAACCAATCGGATGTACTTTGCGACCCATAAGATATCCTTCGTCCTTTCCTTGCCGCTTAGGCAGCCTCACGTTCGCGCAACACAACGGTTACATGCGACGAACGACGCATAATCGGCTTGAAGCGACCGCGTGCCCCAAAGCGGCGCCACTTGCGGGTGGGCGCTTCATCGGCAAAGATCTTGTCTACAAACAGGTCGTCGCGGCTGACACCGAAATTCTCTTCGGCATTTGCAATCGCTGAAGCCAGCAACTTGGACACGGGCAGTGCACCGGCCTGAGGCGCAAAGCGCAGAATTTCCATCGCCTGCGTAGCGCTCTTGCCGCGCACGAGGTCGACCACCAAGCGGACCTTCTGGGCCGAGATGGACAGGTAACGCAATTGAGCACGAATATCGTGAGCCATTGTCCGTCTCCTAGGCAGCCTTGGCGGTCTTCTCGCCGGTTACGTGGCCACGGAACAGGCGGGTCGGGGCGAATTCGCCCAGACGATGGCCGACCATGTTTTCGGTGATGTAAATCGGTACATGCCGGCGGCCGTCATGGACTGCAATGGTGTGTCCGACCATCTGCGGGAAGATTACGCTGGCGCGACTCCAGGTGCGGATGACTTTCTTCTCGCCCTTCTGGTTCATCGCTTCAATCTTCTTCAAAAGTTTCGGGGCAATGAATGGCCCTTTTTTCAATGAACGAGACATATTTGCTTACCTCGCATCCTACTCAGCGCCTAGCGTTTCGACTTGCTGCGGCGGCGCACGATGTACTTGTCAGACCGCTTGTTGCGGCGAGTCTTGTAACCGCGTGCAGGGCGACCCCAGGGGGTCTTCGGACCCGGCATACCGGCCGGCTGCCGGCCTTCGCCACCACCATGCGGGTGATCGCGGGGGCTCATGGCAGTACCACGGACAGTCGGGCGGATGCCCATGTGGCGCTTGCGTCCGGCCTTACCGAGTTTGATGTTGTTGTGATCCAGGTTGCCGACCTGACCGATGGTGGCGTAGCAGGTCTGGCGGACCAGGCGAACCTCGCCCGAAGGCAGGCGGATCTGGGCGTACTCACCTTCCTTGGCCAGCAACTGTGCAGCGCCGCCTGCCGATCGGACCAGTTGGCCACCCTTGCCCTCTTTCAGCTCGAGGTTGTGGACCATGGTACCGACAGGGATATTCGAAAGGGGCAGGCAGTTGCCGGGGCGGATCTCCGCCTGGGGGCCGGAAATCAGCGTATCGCCGACTTTGATCCCCAGAGGGGCAACGATGTAGCGCTTCTCGCCATCGGCGTAGAACAGGAGCGCCAGGCGGGCTGTGCGGTTCGGATCGTATTCGATCGCCGCGACCTTCGCCGGGATGTTGTGCTTTTCCCGCTTGAAGTCCACGATGCGGATATAGCCACGGTTCCCGCCACCGCGATGGCGAACGGTCACCCGGCCATAGGAATTGCGGCCGCCGTGCTCACGCCGTGCGATCAACAGGCTGCGTTCGGGAGTGGATTTCGTAATCTCTTCGAACGTATATCCGGTCATCCCCCGCTGGCCGGGCGTAGTGGGTTTGTACTTCTTGACAGCCATTACTTCACCCCTTCAAAGATCTCGAGGGTGTTTCCCTCGGCCAGGGTTATGATTGCCTTTTTGTAACCGGGATCACGCGGCAGGAGCCGGCGATTGCGGCGGCGGCTGCGCTTGGCAGCCGTGTTCATAATATTCACGCTCACGACCTTGACGTCGAACAGCGTCTCGACAGCATCCTTGACCAGCGTGCGGGTGGCTTCAGGCGTCACCTCGAACGTGTACTGGTGGAGCTTGTTGGACTGGTAGTTCGACTTCTCGGTGACCAACGGGCGGCGGATTACATCATATATCGTTGTCATGCTGCCCTCCTACACCAGAAAAGATTTCAACACGTCCAATGCCTTGAGGGGCATGACGAGTTTGTCATAACCAAGCAGGTCCCGGACGTTGACGTAATTTGCCATCAACAGCTTGGCATCCGGAAGATTATTGGTCGATCGGGCGACCACGTCGTAGTTCGCGTCTTTTTCAGCGCCCAGGATCAGGACGCTGGCATCGCCGACCAGGCTGTTCAAAGCCTCGGCCATCAGGCGGGTCTTGGCTTCGGGCAGGACCAGCTCATCCACCACAACAACGCTGGATTCGGCGGCCTTGGCCGAGAGGGCCGAGCGCAGGGCGGCGCGGCGCATCTTGACCGGCAGGTGCTGGGTGTACTTGCGCGGACGCGGCGTGTGAATCTTGCCGCCGTGCGCCCAGTTCGGAGCCCGCGTGGAGCCCTGACGGGCGCGGCCGGTCCCCTTCTGCTTCCACGGCTTCTTGCCGCCGCCGGAGACTTCGCTGCGGGTTTTGGTCTTGTGAGTGCCCAGGCGGGCATTGGCCATCTGCTGGACAAAGGCCTGGTGCATCAGGTCGATATTCACTTGGGCTTCGAAGATCTCGGCCGGGAGTTCCACGGTCTTGACCTTTTCGCCGCTCATGTTGAAAACGTCTACTTTCATAGTACCCATACTCCCATCAGCGCTTACTGCTTGCGCGCGTCCTGAATCATGACCAGGCCACCCTTCGGCCCGGGGACGGCACCATTCACGCCCAGCAGGTTGCGTTCCGCATCGACCAGGACGACTTTGAGGCCCTGGGCGGTCACCCGCTCATGCCCCATGTGTCCCGGGCGGCGGCTGCCCTTATAAACGCGACCGGGGGTGGTCGTCGAAGAGTTCGAGCCGGGGGCGCGCAGACGGTCCGAAGCACCATGGGTCTTCGGTCCACCCGCAAAGTGGTAACGTTTCACCGCACCGGCGAAGCCCTTACCCTTGCTCGTCCCGATCACATCGACGCGCTCGCCGATGCCGAAGGTCTCGACGGTGACCTTGTCACCCGCTTTGAGCCCGGCATCCTTAACGCGAAACTCGCGCAAAAAACGCAGCGGAGGCAATTCGTTCTTTTTGAGGTGACCCAGTTGACCTGAAGTCAGGCGCTTGGGTTTGGCCTCATCGAATCCGAGTTGCACCGCTGCGTAGCCTTCCTTTTCCGGAAGGCGTACCTGCGTTACATAGCAAGGCCCAGCTTCGATCAGAGTAACCGGTACAGCCGCACCGTTCTCATCGAAGATCTGGGTCATGCCGATCTTCTTGCCAATCAGCCCTTTCAACATGCTCGGTTTTCTCCTTCTTTTGATATAGAGGCGAAGTTGTCTTCGCCTAAGAGACTGTCAGCCTGGGCATCGGCTGCATCATCTCGGTCGCAGCACAGTCACCCGGTCTGTCGCGGCACACAGGGTTTTGGGGCCTACGAACAGAACCGTTCTTGTGCTGTCATTCGGTCTTCTTGGTCCGACCAATCTACCGGTCGGACCAGTCAGACAAATTGACGATCGCTAGATTTTAATCTCGATATCCACACCCGCAGGCAGGTTCAGCCGCATCAGCATATCGATCGTCTTGGAATCAGGATCCAGGACGTCGATCAGCCGATTGTGCGTGCGGATTTCAAAGTGCTCGTGCGAGTCTTTGTCGATGAAAGTCGAGCGGCGTATTGTAAACCGTTCTTTCTTGGTTGGCAAGGGTACCGGGCCAACCACATGGGCGCCAGAGCGCTCGGCGGTTTCAACAATCCGCTTGGCAGACTGGTCGAGAACACGATGATCGTACGCCTTGAGGCGGATACGGATTTTCTGCTTCGTCATATGGTTGCCTATACCTATTCGATGATTTTAGTGATGACGCCAGCGCCGACGGTGAGGCCGCCTTCGCGGATGGCGAACTTGGAACCCTGCTCGAGCGCCACCGGGACGATCAAGGACACGGTCAGGTCGACGTTGTCACCCGGGAGGACCATTTCC
>DATJPX010000042.1:0-3855 GCA_035506155.1 Anaerolineales bacterium | reverse complement strand
GGAACTGGCGCTGGGCGTGCATGCCGCCAATAATCTTTATTCGGTCCTGGTCGCCAACTACTCCGTTACCGCGCTCCCGTCCCCTTCGCTGTTTACCGTCCAGGTGGTGGACGCAGCCTATGGGCTGATCAGCGCCCTGGTCGGAATGGCGCTCTTCGTTGCCCTGGTCTTCCGACCCTGGCGGGCGAAGCCGGTCGAATCAAGGCCAGATGGAACGGCATAGAACAAGTCTTTTCGGCAAATAAAAACCGGGTTGCAACCCGGTTCTTATTTATGGGGAGGCAAAAAGCTGGCCCGGCTTATCCGGGTAATATTGCAGCACTTGGCGCTGTGGATACTGGCTTGCCAGGCGCGCGTCCGTGGCCGGGGTATTGCTCCAGGCGAAGATGAATGGGGAGGTCAGCCAGGGATCCTCCAACTCGAGCAAGCCGCCGTATTCGGTCCAGGTTTTTTCGATATGGACGAAGACCAGGGCCGGGGTGTGGGTCTTGGCCTCGCCGGTCTGGAAAGGCGCCAGCTGGCTGCGATGGATCCCATACAGCCCGTAGACTGTCTTCAGGGTGGCCGGCAGGAATGCCTGCAGGTTGTACCCGACCAGCGCCGCGGTCAGGAGGGCAGCCAGGGCCGGGTTGATCCGGTTCCATGGTCGTGTCTTGATTCGTCCGGCCAGCCAGAAGATCCCTGCTGCGCTGACCAGCGCCAGGATGGGCAGGCTTTCGTAATAATAGCGCGGCCCGTAGTGGACCGCCTCCGCCCAGTAGAAGACATACGCCCCGACGAGGGCCGGGAAGATTCCCAACGCCAGCCAGGCGGGGCGGTTGCGCCGCATGGCCCACAGGCCGAAGGGCAGAAACAACCAGGAATAGGATTTCCAGCCGAACAGGTCCCGGGCGCCCGCCTTGAGCATGTCCCTGGCGTTCCGGAGCCCGAGCAGCAACGTGTGCCCCCCGGCTGCCGTGCCAATCCCGGGACCGAAGCCGATCCGGTCGAAGCTCCACCACAAAGTATAGGGGTCGATGAAGGGGCTTCCGGTCACCCCGTACTGCCAGGCGAAGAAGAGCAGCCCGGTCGCCAGGCCGAGGAGGCCGATCGCCAGCACGCGCCGGCGGTCGGCCGGGCCGCCGCGGAAGAGCCGGATCAATCCGTGGACGAAGAAGGGCAGTCCCACCGCCAGGGCGGTCAGCGGACGGGTCAGGGCCAGCAGACCCAGGCTCAGGCCGGCGATCGGCGCTGTCAGCCAGGCCGGGATGGGTTTCCCCTCGACCTTCCCCAGGCCGAATGCATCCAGCCATGCCAGGGTAAAAACGAGGCTCAGTACCAGCGACCAGGGATGGGAATCCAGGGAGCCCGAATTGATCAGGAAGAGCGGGGAAGTCAGGATCAGGAAAGCCGCCAGCAGCCCGACCCCGCGGGAAAAGAGCTTCCCGCCGAGGCGGTAGGTCAGCCAGATTGCCAGCCCGGCCAGCAGGGGATTGACCCAATCCCGCAGCCCGAGCAGCACCCCGAATGCCAGCAACATCGGCCAGCCGGGCGGATATTTTGCGAAGCGCTGGCCGTGGTAATTGACGACGAACGGGACCATCATTTCGCCCGGGTCGGGCGGGGCCGGAGCGGTCAGCTGGCCGCGGGCGTAGACTTTGGCCTGCCAGACGTAAGCCATCTCGTCTTCCACATGCGGGACCCGTTCGAAGACCCGGTCGGCGACCAGGGCTGCGGCCAGCACGCCGGCGAGACTCAGGAAGAAGGCAATCCAACCTACCTTGCGCATGATCGAAGAGGGTTATCCGGCCAGCCTGCCGGTCAGGTCGTAGGCCATCGCCCCGGTGATCGTCACCGGCACGAGGCTGCCGACCTTGACTTGCGCCGGGGGCCGGCCATTCTGATCGCTTTCGATCAGGACCATGCCGTCGATTTCCGGCGCGTCTCGATAGGAACGGCCAATGGCGATGCCGTCGTTGAACCCCTCCACCAGGACATCCAGGGTCTGGCCGACGTAGGATTGGTTGACCTGCAGGGAAATGCCCTGCTGCAGCTCCATCAGGCGCTCCCAGCGTTCCTGCTTCACCTCGGCCGGGACCGGGTCGCCCAGGGCAGCCGAGGTCGTTCCCGGCTCGAAGGAGAACTGGAAAGCGCCGACGCGGTCGAAGCGCATTTCCTGGACGAAGTCCAGCAGGGCCTGGAACTCGGCCTCGGTTTCCCCCGGATAGCCGACGATGAATGTGGTTCGGATCGCGAGCTTCGAAAGCGTGCTGCGCATCTTGCCAACGGTCTTGTGGACCCAATCCACATTGGCCGGGCGGCGCATGCGCTGGAGCGTGTCGGGGTGGGCGTGCTGGAGCGGCATGTCGAGATAGGGGAGCACCTGCGGGTGGTCTGCCATCACCTGGATCAGCCGGTCGGTGACGTAGCCGGGGAAGGCATACAGGATGCGGATCCAGTCCAGGTCCGGGACGGCGGCCGTCATCTGTTCGAGCAGGCTGGCGAGGCCTTCCTTCAGCCCCAGGTCGTGACCGTAATCGGTCGTATCCTGGGCGATCAGGACCAGCTCGCGGACTCCCCGGTCCCTCAGGCGGCGGGCCTCGTCGAGGATGACTTCCGTCGGCCGGCTGACCATGGTTCCCTTGATGAGTGGGATGGCGCAGAAGGCGCACGGCCGCCTGCAGCCGTCTGCGATCTTCAAGTAAGCGCTGGCGCCGGTCACCGAGGCCCGCAAGGTTTCCTGTTCGTCCAGGCCGATGGTGGCGGTTTCCGGCAGGTGATAGAGCGGCTCGGGGTGCGGCCCCTTGCGCAGCTCGCGCACCACGCTGACGATGTCCATCCAGCGCCGCGTTCCCAGGATGCCGTCCACGCCCGGGACGTGGCGGGCGACTTCGGCCCCGTATCGCTGGGTCAGGCAGCCGGCCGCGATCAGCAGCTGGTCGGGGCGCTTGTCTTCGGCCAATTCCCTCAGGACGGAATAGGATTCGTCCCGGGCCGGCCCGATGAAACCACAGGTGTTGACGACCAGCACACTGGCCTGCTGCGGCGCCTCGACGGGCCGATAGCCGTCCCGCACGAGCAGTTGGGCCATTGAATCAGAGTCGACCGTATTTTTTGCACAACCCAGGGAGACCAGGTGGAAAGTTTTCTTGTTCATGCGGGCTGTCCTTATACCAATAAAAGAACGGCTATCAGGGCCCCGGATCAATACGTCGGGGTGAGGGAGAAGGGCGGGGTGGGGCTGATGCGGGGAGTGATCGACGGCCGCAGGGTGATCGAAGGAATGGGGGTGATGGTCGGCGAGGGGGTAAAGGTGGCCGTCGGGTTGAGGATGGCCGTGGCGGTGTAGATGCGATCGACGACCTGTCCCAGCGTCCCCATGGTTCCCAGGTCGGCCTGGTTATAGAGGATCTGGATGGCGGAGCCGTCGCCGGTCAGGACTTCGATCTGCTGGTTCCCGCCGAATGGATAGGTGGCGCCTGGCTGGACACGTCCCTCGAATTGCTGCTTCCCATCCACCGTCACGCGCACCCAGGCGCTTTGCTGGGCGACCACCACCACTTGGACGGCCCCGGATCCGACCGGCGAAACCGTGATCGCCTGGGTTGCATTGGCGGTTGTCTGGCCGCTGTTTTGGGCCGGGTTGGTCGGCGAAGGGGTCCAGGTTTCAGCCTGGGGGCTGCCGACCAGGACGTCGGAGATCGAAGGAGCGGTCGGCTCGGGGGTTTCGGCCGAGCGCAAGCCGATCACCCGGTTGATCCCCCAGATGGTGAAGATGATCAGCATGAGCACCAGGCCGCTCCCGACCAGGATATCGATGGACAGGTAACGCCGCAAGGTCGGCGGGAGGGTGATCGTGAAGAGCTGTTTCAAGCC
>DATJPX010000041.1:0-91248 GCA_035506155.1 Anaerolineales bacterium | reverse complement strand
GGTATATCTACTGCTGTGTAGGTACCAGCTTTCTTATGTGCGTACAAATTCCCCGAACGCTTTTCATTGTCAGGCTATATTTTCTTGCCGATTCCCGGACAGTCTTCTTTTCCTCAGGATGAAGTCAGAAGATCTCCAGGTCCCTCGGATTGACAGGCCTCGGAGGCCGTGGCGGCAGTGGCTTCTCTGCCAGGTGGGGGGCGAACCCGTAGATGGATTGAATGTTCTTGAGATCTATATCGTGCAAAAAGTACCAGAGATAAAAAACTACGCTCTGAAAGCTGAGCGTAGTAGACGAGCTAGTAATATATGGAATATATAGACTATATGTTCCTGTGCCCCCAAGCGGACTCGAACCGCTGTTTGGGCCTTGAGAGGGCCCCGTCCTAGGCCGCTAGACGATGGGGGCTTGAAGCGGGCGTGATTTTATCAGACGGCGGGTGAATCGTCAATCACGAAGGCGTGGATCTCGCCCGGCCCGTGGACGCCGATGGTCAGGGCCATCTCGATGTCGGCAGTGCGCGAAGGGCCGGTGATGATCGCCGCGGCGGAGGCCTCCCGGATCTCGGGCTTGCGCAGGGTTTCTGTCAGGGTGTGCAGGATCTGGGATTTCTTCAGGATGGCAATGTAGATTTCCGGCAGCAGGGAGGCGGTCAGCGGGCAGCCAGAGCCGCTGGAGACGACCACCGATCCGGTCTCGCCGATCCCGGCAACAGCGCCGGTGATCCCGCAACGGGCGGCCGGGTCGGCTTCGCGGGTCACGGCGATCCCGGCGGCTTTCAGGGAAGCACCGTACTCTGCCCCGCTTTCGTCCACGAAAACGGACGGAATGTTCCGCTCCCGCAGGAAATCCGCCAGCCTGGACGGCAGGTCGAGGGACCGCACCCGGGTCACCTTCCCGCCCAGCAGGGTCAGCTCCTCGGTGAATCGTTCGGAGGGCGACTTTTTCACGATCATGGTGGTGAATTCCGACGGATGAACGGCCGCGGTCGTCGCAGCCGGGAGCGGCTGTTCGAGCCGCTGGTCGATCCTCTTCCAACGGGCGTGGAAGGTCCGGCCGGCGAAGCGCGGGAAGTCCTTGCTGTAGCCCCAACCGGTGAAGGCCGGAATGCGCATGTACGGTTTCCGCGGGCTGTAGAGCCGGCTGAACAGGCTGCCGAGTCCCTGCCCGACGGCGAACAGGAAAGGCGTCCGGGCGGCGAGACGGTAGGCCTTCAGCCCGAGTTTGACCGGCAGCGGCAGGCCGACCCCCGGATTGGCACCCCGATCCGCCCCGACATTCCCGGAGCGGAGGCGCAGCAGCATGGCCGGCAGGTCGATGTCCACCGGGCAGGCTTCCTTGCAAGCCCCGCACAGGGAGGATGCCTGGGCCAGGTGCCCGAATTGCGCCAAGCCGAACAGCCCGGGCGAGACGACCGAACCGATCGGACCGGGATAAGGGGCGATCGAGCCGTCCGCCCCCCGGTAGGCGTGCCCGCCGATCTCGCGGAAGACCGGGCAGGCGTTCAGGCAGGCGCCGCAGCGGATACAGGCCAGGCTCTCGGCCAGGTCCGAATGGCTCATCCGGGTCCGCCCGTTGTCGAGCAGGATCAGGTGGCGCTCGGCCGGACCATCGGCGTCGCCCGGGCGCCTGGGCGAATTGAGCAGGCTGGTGTAGACGCTCAGCTTCTGGCCGGTGCCGGAGCGCGGCAGGAGCGAAAGGAACAGGGCCAGGTCGTCCATCGTCGGGACCAGGCGCTCGATGCCCATCAGAGCCACGTGGACCGGCGGGAGGGTGGTGCACATCCGCCCGTTGCCCTCGTTGGTGACCATGCAAAGGGTGCCGGTCTCGACCACCCCGAAGTTGACCCCCGAAACGCCAATGTCGGCGGTCAGGAAGACCTCCCGCAGGACTTTCCGGGCGGTGGCCGTCAGCGCAGGGATGTCGTCAGTATACGGAATTCCGAGCTTTTCATGAAAGAGCTCCCCGACCTGTTCCTTGCGCAGGTGGACGGCCGGGGTCAGGATATGGCTGGGACGCTCGCCGCGCAATTGGACGATGAACTCGCCCAGGTCAGTCTCGACGACCCGCATGCCCTGCGCCTCCATGGCGTGGTTGAAGTTGATCTCCTCGGAAACCATCGATTTTGATTTGGCGACCAGTAGGGGCGGATGGCCATCCGCCCGCACTGAGCCCGCGATCTCGAGGAAGATGCGGATCGCCTCCCCGGCGTCGGCAGCCCGATGGACCCGGATGCCGTTCCCCGTCACCCGCTTGGCAAACTCGTCCACGTACCGGTCGAGGTGGGCGATCACGTCCATCTTGACGGCGTGGGCGCGCTGGCGGCGTTCGTCCTTGTCGGGGAGCTGGGCCAGGGCGGCCCGCCGCCCGGCCTGGCGGCGGACGGCATTGTTATCCAGGGCGACCTGCAGGTTCGGGTCGGCCAGGGATTTGCGGATGTGGGTGCGGAATGGGTTCACTTCTTCTTTACTCCGATGTAGAGCCCGCGCCCGTAGACACCTTCCGTGTCGTAGCTCACATCCAGGCCGCAGGAGCGGAAGGCATGCAGGTATTCTTCTTCCGTGAAAAGGGCCATCACATGATCCTCGGAGAAGGTCCGGACGCCTGCGGGCGTACCCACCATGAAATAGAACGTGAAGGTCGAAAGTTTGCCTTCCCGCCCGCTGTGGCTCATCCGGGCGATCTTCAGCTCAGGCTGGTCGATCAAGCTGGCATACAAACTGCCGGGCTTCCAATCTTCCGGCGAGAACCAGGGCTCGACGAGCAGCACGCCGCCGGGCTTCAAGTGCCTGTCCATCGTGGCGACGGCCTGCTCCAGATCGGCGACCGTCTGCATGTACCCGATGGAGCTGAACAGGCAGGTGACCACGTCGAACTGCCGGTCCAACTCGAAGCTGCGCATGTCGCCCTCGTGGAAGGGAATGCCGGGATGTTTCCGACGGGCCACGGCGAGCATGTCCGCGGCAAGGTCCAACCCTTCGACCTGATAGTGTTTCGCCAGCTCGCCGGTGTGGAGGCCGGTCCCGCAGGCCACATCGAGCAGGCTGGTCCCGGTCGATTTTTTGTACTCGCCGGCCAGCTCGTGGATGCGGGCGGCTTCGGCGGGATAATCCTTGCCCATGTTCTGGTAGACGATGTCGTAAAGCTCGGCGGATTGATCGTACACGGCGGTTCCTCCGGTCCGTTCAGCGGCGGTCGAGAACTTCGGCAATGTGGACCACGCGCCGGTCCCTGCCCTGGCGGTGCAGCCCGCCCTGGATGTGCATCAGGCAGCCGGTATCGCACAGCACCAGCGTCGGGGACCCGGTCGTTTCGAGGTTGTCGATCTTGCGCTTGAGCATTTCGGCCGAGACCTCGGGATGTTCCACCGAGAAGACCCCGCCGAAGCCGCAGCACTCGTCGAAGCCGGGCAGGTCGACCAGCTCGGCCTCCCGGACTTTGGCCAGGAGGGCCCGCGGCTGGCGGTCCACCCCCAGGCTGCGCAGCAGGTGGCAGGAGGCGTGATAGGTCAGCCTGCCCGGCCAGCGGGCGCCGACATCGGTCACGCCGCGCACATCCACCAGGTATTCGGTGAACTCATACGTCCGTTCGGCCAGGGAGCGGGCCCGCGCCAGCCACTTCGGGTCGTCCTTGAACAGCTCCAGGTAACCCTGGCGGACCATCGCGCCGCACGAACCGGACGGGATGATGACCGGGCCGGTCGTCTTTTCGAAGACCCGGATGGTCTGTTCGGCCAGCGGGCGGGCGTCCGATCGCAGCCCGGCATTGAAAGCCGGCTGCCCGCAGCAGGTCTGGGCAGCCGGGAAGTCGACCCGCACGCCGGCCCGGTTGAGCACACGGACCATGGCTTCACCGACGTGCGGGAAGAAGGAGTCGATCAGGCAGGTGACGAAAAGCTGGACGGTTTCAGCCATAGATTCTCCCGAAGAATTGTACTTCACAATTCGGTAAATGATCACACAAACGGGGAGGATTTTGGTATGATTATCCGCTTGGAGAAAAGTACATGCCGAATTTTCGAACGAAGATACCGAACCACTTCGACCTGCCGCGCCGCATCCACCGGCTGGGCGAGCTGGCTTACAACCTGTGGTGGACCTGGAATCCTTACGCCCAACGCCTGTTCTACCGGATCGATTACGCCCTCTGGGAACGACTGAACCACAACCCGCTGCTTTTCCTCCGCTCGGTGGGCCGCTCTGAAGTCAACGCAGCCGCCCAGGATCCAGCCTATCTGGAAATGTACGACCAGGCCTTCGCCAATTTCGACGCCTACCTGGATTCGAAGTATACCTGGAGCGCCCGCACCTACAAGAGCCGGGGCAAGTACGAGACGGCCTATTTCTCGATGGAGTTCGGCGTACACGAGACCCTGCCGATCTACTCGGGCGGCCTGGGCGTGCTGGCCGGCGACTACCTGAAGGAAGCTTCCGACCTGGGCCTGCCGCTGGTGGGTGTGGGCCTGATGTACGCACAGGGCTACTTCTCCCAGCGCATCAGCGAAGACGGCTGGCAGGAAGCGATCAACAATCCGCTCAACTTCGACGATCTGCCGGTCGTGCAGGTGGTCGACAAGGACGAGAAACCCCTCTCGATCGCGGTCAAGTTCCCCGACCGGACCGTGACGGCCCAGATCTTCGAGCTGCGGGTGGGCCGCATCCCGCTCTACCTACTGGATACCGACCTGGACGAGAATACCCCCGCCGACCGCAACCTGACCCTTCGCCTCTACTACAGCGACCTGGACCTGCGCATCGCCCAGGAGGTCATGCTCGGGGTGGGCGGCGTGCGCGCCCTGCGGGCGCTGGGTTACAACCCGGACGTCTGGCATATGAACGAAGGCCACGCGGCTTTCCTGACCCTGGAGCGGGCGCGTGAGCTGGTGGCCCAGGGCGAGACCTTCGCAAAGGCCATCGCCAGGACTCGCCACGGCAACATCTTCACTACCCATACCCCCGTCCCGGCGGGCAACGACGAGTTCCCGCTCTGGCTGGTGGACAAGAACCTGTCCAATTTCTGGACCGAGCTCGGCTTGAGCCGCGACCAGTTCGTCGACCTGGCCCGCCACCAGCAGTCCTGGGGCGAGACCTTCAGCATGCCGATCCTGGCCCTGCGCAACTCGGACGGCCGCAACGCCGTCTCGGAGCTGCACGGGCGCGTCAGCCGGCGGATGTGGAAGTTCCTCTGGCCGGAGGTGGAAACCGAGGACGAGGTCCCGATCACCTCGGTGACCAACGGCGTCCACACGGCCACCTGGATGGCCCGCCGGGTCCGGGTCCTGCTGAACAAATACCTGGGCGAGGACTGGCTGGAACGCCTCGACGATCCCGAAACCTGGGTCCGCATGGACGCCATTCCGGACCGCGAGCTCTGGGAGGTTCGCCTGCACCTCAAGCGCAAGCTGGTCCTGTATGTGATGGAACGGACCCGCCAGCGCTGGATGAAGGGCGGCTACCACCCGATCCAGGCGATCGCTTCGGGCGTGATGCTGGATCCCTACGTGTTGACGATCGGCTTCGCCCGGCGCTTCGCCACCTACAAGCGCGCCAGCCTGGTCTTCAGCGACCTCGACCGGCTGCTCGAGCTGATCAACCGCCCGAACCGGGCCGTCCAGATCGTCTTCGCCGGGAAGGCCCATCCGGCCGATGAGCCCGGCAAGCTGCTCATCCAGGAGGTCTACCGGATCGTCAAGAAAGCCGAAGATGGCGGACGGCTGGTCTTCCTCGAAGACTACGACATGAACCTGGCGCGTTACCTGGTCCAGGGCGTGGATGTCTGGATGAACAATCCCCGCCGCCCGAACGAGGCTTCCGGGACCTCGGGCATGAAGGCCGCCCTGAACGGGGCCCTCAACTTCTCGGTCCTGGACGGCTGGTGGCGCGAAGCCTTCAACGGTTCGAACGGCTGGGCGATCGGGCCGGATGCCGACCTGGATAGCGCGGTCGACGACAAGGCGGACGCCGACAGCCTGTACGACGTCCTGGAAAACCAGCTCATCCCGCTCTATTACAACGAGCGCAACCCGGAGAACGTCCCGGTGGAGTGGATGGCGATGATGAAAGAGTCGATGCGGACGATCACGCCGCTGTTCAGCACGCGCCGGATGATGAAGGAATATATCGAGCGGTTATACCTGCCGGCCAAGAAGTAAATCGGTAGGGCAAGAGAATATCTTGCCCTACTTTTTTGAATAAGGACACTTCAAATGTTGAGTTTCCTGCTCTCCCCGGCAGCCTGGCTGGCCGGCTTGACCATCTTCGCCCTGCGGGTCTGTGACATGACCTGCGACACGCTGCGCATGCTGTTCGTGGTGCGCGGCCGCAAGGCGATCGCCTGGGGCCTGGGATTCGTCCAGTCGGTCATCTTCGTGGTGGCGATCACCTCGGTCCTCAGCCATATGAACAACCCCCTCAACGTGGTCGGCTACGCGGCCGGCTTCGCCACCGGCAACGTGGTCGGGATGTGGATCGAGGAGCGCCTGGCGATCGGACACGTCAAGATCAGCATCGTCACCCAGCGGCTCGGAGCGGCCCTCTCCCAGGCGCTCCGGGAGGCCGGCTTCGCCGTGACCGAGATCCCGGCCCGCGGCCGGGACGGGATGGTCAGCATGTTGAGCGTCAGCGTGCTGCGCAAGGATGTGTCCAAGGTGGAGTCGATCGTCCACGCGGGGGATGCGGAAGCCTTCGTCATCTCGGAGGACGTGCGCCCGCTGCGGCGGGGCTTCTGGCGAGCTTGATGAAAGCAAATTCCCGGGAGTCTTTTTTAAGGATCCGGCTTTTATCTTGCCTCCCCGGCCGCTTTATGCTAGACTGTAGAAGTCCGCGGAGGTAAGGTATGGCCGAAAAGATTCTTATCATCGATGATGACGTCGACACCCTCAAACTGGTGGGTCTGATGCTCCAGAAACAGGGGTACCATATCGTGGCTGCCAACAACGGTCCCCAAGGTCTCGAACAGGCGGAAGCCGAGAACCCCGACCTGATTCTGTTGGATGTAATGATGCCCGAGATGGATGGCTATGAAGTCGCCAAGCGCCTGCGGGCCAACCCGCTGACGGCCAATACTCCCATCCTCATGTTTACCGCAAAAACCCAGTTGGACGATAAAGTGACCGGGTTCGAAGCCGGGGCGGACGATTACCTGACCAAACCCACCCACCCCTCCGAATTGACCGCCCACGTCAAGGCCTTGCTCTCCCGTTCGAACAAGGGCAGGGTGATGACCTCGCCTCTGCCCACTGAAAAGCGTTCGATGACCATCGGCATCCTGGCCCCGCGCGGCGGCCTGGGGGCTTCGACCGTGGCGCTCAACCTCGGAGATTCCCTGCGCATGGCTACCAAGGCGGATGTGATCGTGGCAGAACTTCGGCCGGGGCGGGGCACACTTGGCCCCGATATGGGCGAATCCAAGCCAAAGGCCCTGATGGAACTCCTGACCGGCAAGCTGGCAGATATGACCCGCCAGAAGGTCAAGGAGCAGCTCTTCGTTCACGAAAACGGCCTGCGGATCCTGTTCGGCTCGGTGCAGCCGAAGGATGCCCTGCTGGTCAATAGCACGGAGCCGATGGAAGCTCTGGTCAACCGTTTGAGCTTCCTGACGCCGTATCTCGTCCTTGACCTGGGAACCGGCCTTTCCCCACTCACCACGAAGCTGGCCGCTTCCTGCAGCCTGATCTTTGTCGTAGCGGAGCCGGTGCCAAATTCAGTCCTGCATTCCAAATACCTGATCGAAGACCTGACGGAACTGGGGATCAGCAAACGAGCCATCCAGGTCGTCGTCGTCAACCGCATTCGTTCCGACACGCAGTTGAACATGTCCCAGGTGGAAGACCAGATCGGCCAGGCCCCGATTGTGGCAGTCACGCCCGCCCCCGAATTGATCTACATGGCCACTCGAATGAAGACGACCGCCGTATCCTCCCGCCCGGATACCCTGACGGTCCAGCAATTCGCCAAGCTGGCCTCGACCGTACTCGAATTCGAAAAACAACCCAAATGAACGACATCGAAAACCGGCTGGAGGGGTATCGGCGCCTGATCGACATTGCCCGCGACCTGGCCTCCACCCTGGATCTCGACGTGCTCCTCGACCGGATCGTCCGGGCCGCCGCCGACCTGGCGGATGCGGAAGCCGCCTCGATCCTTCTTTATGACGATGCGGCCCGCCAGTTGTACTTCCAGGTGGCCACCAATCTCGACCTGCAGACCATGCGCGGGCTGGTCGTGCCCCTGGAAGGAAGCATCGCCGGCTGGATCGTTACCAACCGCCAGCCGGCCCGCATCACGAACGCTCAGCAGGACCCGCGTCACTTCATCAGCATCGAAAAACAAACCCACGTCGCCACGCAAAAGCTTCTCGGCATCCCGCTGATCACCAAGGACAAGATCGTCGGCGTGCTCGAGGTCATCAACAAGCACGACGGGGAGTTCAGCGACTCCGACGAGGACCTGCTTCAAGTCCTGGGGGCGCAGGCCGCGGTCGCCATCGAGAATTCGCGCTTGTTCCAGCAATCCGACCTGATCGCCGAATTCGTCCATGAGATCCGCACCCCGCTGGCCTCGATCGGCACCGCCACGTACCTGCTCCTCCGCCCCGAGATGTCGCAGGAGCAGCGCGACTCGATGGTCAACAGCATCCACGGGGAGACGCTGCGCTTGAGCTCGCTGGCGTCGTCGTTCCTCGACCTGGCCCGCCTGGAATCCGGACGCGTCCAGTACCGCCTGTCCTTCTTCGAGCTGCAGCCGATGCTCCAGGAATGCCTGCAGATCATGCAGGGCAAAGCCGACGAGAGCCATATCGCCTTCAGTTTGAAGGTCCCGGAGGACTTCCCGCAGGTGGAGGCCGATCGGGACAAGATGAAGCAGGTGGTGCTCAACCTGACCAGCAACGCCATCAAATACAACTGCCCGAACGGACTAGTGGAGATCGCCGCCGACCATGACAGCAACGAATGGACGCTCTCGGTCCGCGATACGGGGATGGGCATCCCGGTCAAGGCCCTGCCGCACCTGTTCGAGAAGTTCTACCGGGTGCAGGCCTCGGAGGGCAAGGTGGCCGGCACCGGGCTGGGCCTGTCGATCTGCAAGCAGATCATCTCCGGCCACGGCGGGAGCATCGAGGTGAAGTCGAAGTACGGCAAGGGCACCACGTTCATCTTGCATATCCCCAAACAGAAGAAGTAATCTTTGATTAACACGAGTAAGGCCGACCGGCTGGTCGCCCTTACTTATTTATCTCGCCCCTCGCCTCCCAAATTGCCTTTCCAACATATCCACCGAAAGATGGATCATCGTCGGTCTTCCATGCGGGCAGGTGCGCGGCGAGGCGCAGGCCTCCAGGTCGCTCAACAGCGCCCGCTGCTCCTCCGGTGTCAGGACCTGCCCGGCCTTGACCGCCAGGCGCTTGCAGACCCGGCCGGCGATCTTCGCTTCCAGCTCGTTCTGGAGGGGTGTCTCGTCTTCTTCGAAATCCTCGACCAGGGCGTGCAGGGCGGCGGCCGGGTCGCTGTCGCCGAAAAGGGCCGGCATGGCGCGCACCCGGTAGCTGTCGGACCCGAACGGCTCGACCGCAAAACCCAGGTGCTGCAGGGCCGGTAGCTGTCCATCCAGCAGGCGGGCGGAAGCCACCGGCAGGTGCACCACCGCCGGGTTCAGCAGCGCTTGGGATGGCAGACCCTGTCCGCCGTGCCGGGCAAGCAGTTTTTCGAACAGGATGCGTTCATGGGCGGCGTGCTGATCGATCAGGTACAATCCATCCGGGCCTTCGGCGACCAGGTAAGTAGCGCCGATCTGGCCGATCAGGCGCAGGAGCGGGATGTTGGGGAGGCTGGATTGGGAAGTGGGAATAGGTGAGGAAGAATCGGGAACAGGGAACGAGGGGCCTGCAACCGTTTCCGGGATTCCACCGTCCGTGTTCCGAACATCCGGCCCGGCGTGTCCCAGGCTCCAGGCCGGGTCGAGCGTACGCGCTTCACCGGAGGCCGCGCCCCACAAATGCGGCGCTGTCCCCTGCGGCACCGGCGCGTAGGCCAGCAGGGCCCGCCGCGCCGAACGCTGGACGAAACTGAAGGCCCGGTCCGGGTTGCGGAAGCGCACCTCCGCCTTGGCCGGATGGACGTTCACGTCCACTTCCTCGGGCGGCACTTCGATGAACAGGGCGGCCATCGGGAAGCGTCCTACCATCAACAGGGTATGGTAGGCCTGGACCAGGGCTTGGCTGAGCGGGGTATCCTGGATCCAGCGCCCGTTGACGAAGAAGGTGATCTCCTTGCGGTTGGAACGGGTCAGCGCCACCGGGCTGATGAACCCGGTCAAGGAAAATCCATCCTCTTCGGCCAACACCTCCAGCATCTGGCGGGCGGCGTCGACGCCGTACAGGGCGGCCAGGATGGCCCGCCGGTCGCCGTCCCCGGCAGTCTGCAGCGAGACGGTATTGCCCTCCGCCAGTTTGAAGCGCACATTCGGGTACGCCAGGGCGTAGCGGGTCAGCAGGGCGTCGATCGCCCGCCGTTCGGTGGCGTCCTGCTTAAGGAACTTGAGCCTGGCCGGGACATTGAAGAAAAGGTCTTCCACGCTGACGACCGTCCCGACCGGGGCGCCGACCGTTTCGACCTTGCCGACCGTCCCGCCCTCGACGCGCAGGCGCGCCCCGGCAGCCGAGCCGGCCACCCGGGAGGTGAGCGTCAGGCGCGAGACCGAGCCGATCGAGGCCAGCGCCTCGCCCCGAAATCCCAGCGTGGCGATGCGGAACAAGTCGGCGGCGGAGAGCAGTTTGGAGGTGGCGTGCCGCTCGATCGCCAGGGTCAACTCATCCCCGGGGATGCCGGCCCCGTCGTCGGCCACCTGGACCAGGGTCCGGCCGGCCGCGGCGATCTCGACTGTCACGGATTTCGCCCCGGCATCCAGGGCGTTTTCCACCAGCTCCTTGACCACCGAGGCGGGTCGTTCGACCACCTCCCCGGCAGCGATTTGCGAGGCGACTTCGGGGGATAAAATTCTGATCGGCATGGCTGTATTATATCCGCGTATAATAGGCGGATGCGTTTCACCACCCTCTTCTTCGACCTCGACGATACCCTCTACCCTCCCGCCGCCGGATTGTGGGAAGCCATCGCGGCGCGGATCAATCTCTACATGGTCGAGCGGATGGGTTTCCCGCCCGAAGAGGCGGTCGCGATCCGGCAAAAATATTTCCGGGAATTCGGGACGACCTTGCGCGGCCTGCAGGCCAATCATGCCATCGACACCGAGGACTATCTGGCCTTCGTCCACAATGTCCCGCTGGCCGACTATATCCACCCGGACCCGGGGCTGCGGACGGCTGTCGAGACCCTGCCCGCCCGGAAGTTCATCTTCACGAACGCCGATGCCGCCCACGCCAACCGGGTGCTGAAAATAGTCGGGCTGGAGGGACTCTTTACGGGGATCATCGACGTGCACGCCATCGCCCCGTACTGCAAGCCCATGCCCGAGGCGTTCGAGCTGGCCTTGAAAGCCGCCGGCAGCCCGGAACCCGCCGCCTGCGTCCTGCTGGATGACCAGGCCCGCATCACCCGGGCCGGGCGGCAGTTGGGGATGTATACGATCTTGGTCGGCAGGGAATCCGCCAACGACGACGCAGACGCTGCCCTGCTGCATTTGGTCGACCTGCCAAGCCTCCTGGGGGATAAGGTTTAACGCTTTTCTTACATGCTGCGACTACAATTTCATGGAATGTTAATCCGGGCGTGCTAAACTCTGGTACTGTCCGTAAGGAGGACTCGATGAATAAAACGTTACGCACGATATTGGTAGCCTTTGTGGCGCTCGTCTTGATCGCCTGTTCCTTCGGCGGCGGGATCGCGGCTGACCGCCTCCTGCCGATCATGCAAAACCCGACCCTGGCCGTCAACCCGGCTACTTCCGGCGGGACCCAGGCGCAGTCCAGCGGCGGCACGCCGACCGATCTGCAGTCGCTGTTCGTCCCCTTTTGGGAAGCCTGGAACATCATCCACCAGCAGTACGTGGACCAGCCGGTCAACGACACCAAGCTGATGGAAGGCGCAATCAACGGCATGATGCAATCCCTGGGCGATCCGCACTCCACCTACATGGATCCCCAGACCTACAAGGATGCCACTTCCCAGCTGGCCGGTTCGTATGCGGGTATTGGCGCGTACGTGGACACCAATGGCAAGCTGCTGACCATTACGAAGCCGATCCCCGGTTCGCCGGCGGAAAAAGCCGGCCTGCTGGCCGGTGACCAGATCGTTGCCGTGGACGGCACGGATGTCACCAGCCTGGACCCCGAATCGGTCCGACAGAAGGTGCTCGGCCCCGAGGGGACGACCGTCAAGCTGACCATCCTCCGCCCGGGACAGACCGATCCATTTGATGTGACCATCACGCGGGCCACGATCGTCGTCCCGAGTGTCAACAGCAAGATGCTGGATGGCGGCATCGCCTACGTCCAGATCACCACCTTCGGCGATAACACCGCCAGCGATCTGCACAAGCAGTTGGGCGATCTGATGGCGCAGAACCCCAAGGGTCTGATCCTGGACCTGCGCGACAACGGCGGCGGTTACCTCGACACCGCCATCTCGGTCGCCTCCGAGTTCATCCCCTCCGGCGTGATCGTCACCGAGAAGGCCGGCGACGGCACGGAAAAATCCTATTCGGCCACTTCCGGCGGCCTGGCGACCAAGATCCCGATGGTCGTCCTGGTGAACGCCTATTCGGCCTCCGCCTCCGAGATCGTCTCGGGCGCCATCCAGGATTACGGACGCGGCAAGCTGATCGGCGAGACCACCTACGGGAAGGGCTCCGTCCAGAACTGGGTGCCGCTCTCGCAGAACGAAGGCGCAGTGCGGGTGACGATTGCCCGCTGGCTGACCCCCAAGGGTCGCACGATCGACAAGAAGGGTCTCACCCCCGATATCGCCGTCACCCTGACCCAGGATGACATCAAAGCCGGCAAGGATCCCCAGCTGGATGCGGCGATCAAGGCCCTGACGACCCCGCAATAAATCTGGAATGCTCCGTTGCAAAGAACCGCCTGGAAGCCTAATTCCAGGCGGTCAGAGGTGAAGTATGTTCTTTCTCGATCCAACCTACTTGTGTTTCATGGCTCCGGCCTTCCTGTTGATGATGATCACGACGTTCTACGTCAGGTCATCCTTCAACAAGTGGAGCAAGGTGCCGGCCCGCAGCGGCCTGACCGGGTATGACGCCGCCCAGCGCCTGATTGCCCGGGCCGGGTTGTACGGGCTCCAAATCGAAAGCGTGCGCGGGAACCTGACCGATAACTATGACCCGCGCACGAAAGTGCTGCACCTTTCCCAAGGTGTGTCGGGGAACGCCTCGGTCGCTTCGCTGGCCGTAGCCGCTCACGAGATCGGCCACGCCCAGCAGGACTCTGAAGGCTACTTCCCGCTGCGCTTCCGGTCCGCGCTGGTCCCGATGGTCAATATCGGGTCCTATCTAGGCTGGATCCTGATCATCGCAGGACTGTTCATCAGCTACGCCGGCTACACCTTCGGCGTCAATCTGGCCTGGCTGGGCGTGGCGGTCTTCGCCGGTGGTGCAGTCTTCGCCCTGGCGACCCTGCCGGTCGAGTTGAACGCCTCGGCCCGGGCGCGCCTCCTGCTCTCCGAAACCGGGATCATCTCCACGGCGGAGGAGCAGCGGGGCGTCAACACGGTGCTGAATGCGGCTGCCCTCACCTACGTCGCCGCCCTGGTCACTGCTGTGCTGCAGCTCCTTTATTACGTCTCCCTGGTATCCGGCCTGGGACGCCGGCGCAGGTAGATTCCGAACTATCACAGGAAAAAGCCTCCCGCGGGGTCTCATCTGCGGGAGGCTTTTTATATGGGAAATCCAGTATAATCCCGCTTATGCGGAAAATCATCATCGCCTTGGTATTGATGCTGGCAGTCGTCTTCGTTATTCTGCGTTTTTCCGAACTCAAAGATATCATGAATACCCTCCATCACAGCAATTATCGATTCCTGATCGCTGCTGTGATCATCGAGTTGATCTGGCTCTTCAACTCCGCCACGGATTACGGCTCCATTTACCGGTTGCTGGGTCTCGAAGAAAAGACGCCCCACCTGGTCCTGGTCGCCACGGCGGCCAATTTCGTCAACGTGATCGCCCCAAGCGTTGGCATCGGCGGCATGGCGGTCTTCTTGGACGACGCGGCCCGCCAAAATCATTCCACCGGCCGGGTGACGGTCGTGGGCGTGCTGTATATCCTGTTCGATTACGTGGCTTTCTTCTGCGTCCTGACCCTCGGCTTCATCGTCCTGGTCAGGCGCAACAACCTGAATGCCGGAGAGCTGACCGCAGCCGCCATCCTGCTGGCCATTGCGGCGGGGGTGGCGTTCCTGCTCTACCTGGGCTACAAATCGGCCGAGAGACTTGGAAGTGCCCTGGCCTGGATCGCCCGCCTGATCAACCGGATTTTACGCCCGTTCATCCACCGCGATTACCTGCAGGAAGAACGCGCCCACTCCTTTGCCCATGAAGTCGCCGAAGGCATCTCGATGCTGCGGGGCAAGCGCAGGGAGATGCTCTGGCCGTTCCTGTACGCCTGCAACAATTTTGCCCTGCTGATCTGCGTATTGGCGTTCACGTTCCTGGCCTGGGGAACCCCCTTCACGGTCGGAACCCTGGTAGGCGGATTTGCCATTGCTTATCTCTTCCTGATCGTCAGTCCGACCCCCTCGGGCCTCGGGGTGGTCGAAGGCGCCATGACCATTGCCTTGAACACCCTGCGGGTCCAATTGGAAGCTGCCGTCCTGATCACCTTGACTTACCGCCTGATCACTTTCTGGTTCCCATTGGTGGTCGGCGGAGTCGCCTTCCGCATCCTCGGCGGCAAGACGAAACCTGCCCCGACCGCCTGAACGGGGGTTCATCCTCGTCGACAGGAAAAAATAACCAACCCGGATCGGTTGGACGCAAAGGCCTGGCGTGTAAAGCCAGGCCTTGTCATTTTTTCGAATGTTCCCAGCGAAAGAAGCGACCGGCCGTCAGATCCGGCGGGTATCGGTGCTGCAATACGGACACACCACGTGGTCGGCCAAAACCGGGAAGGCCAGCATGGCCCCGCATTTATGGCAGGGCACATCCCCGCTATCGATGTCGAGGGTGTGGCCGCAATGATCGCATACGACCTTGTGGGCGCCGGCCAGGGTATGCATTTCGGCGCCGCAGATCCCGCATTTGTGCACGTCGGTCGGCTGGGGCTTGACCTCATCGTACTGGGCGTCCAGCCCGAAGAATTTCAACAGCCGCTCCCCGTCCTCGGGCGAGAGGTGAGGCAGCCAGCCCTGGCAGAAGGTCGAGTACTCCATCCGCAGGGCCACGCCGGCAGGAGCATGGTCCGGGTCCATGGCGTCCACGCCTTGCTGGTGCAGGAGGTCATAGGTCATGACCATTTGCTGCTTGAATACCTCCGCATAGGGCCAGAATCCGCCGGCCACCTGCCAGGCGCCGCCGGGTGTCGGGATGCGCTGGAGCGAGGCGACCAGCGTTCCCATCTGGGCGTTAAGGGGAACCTGGCGGGGGTCGAGATCCTTCGAGACCGCACACTCAGCCAGATAAGCGACCATTTGCTCACGAAAGGCAGCGTCGGTCTTGGCGCGCGGCGAGACGGCCATGGGGCATTCCTGGATCCAGTCGGAAAACACCTGCCGGTAAATCGCCCGAAGGGCATCCCGGTCCGAGCGGACCTGGGCCTGCATCAGCGGCGTCTGCACCTTGGCAATGAGGCGATGGAATACGGTATTGGTGAGGCCGGCGTTGGTATTGGCGTTGGCGAGGCGGAAATCGTAATCCATCAACGCCCCGCAGTAGTCGCAATAAATATAGGCGGTTGCCGACGGGAGCGACTTGGGTGCCCCACACTGGCTGCAGTTCACCCGCTTGATGAATTGCGAATGGGCTTTCAGTGACTCCGGCAGCGCATCGCCGGGGCGGGGCAATCCGGCCAAGGCCCCTTCAGGTTGGTCGCGCTTCTTGAATAAGTTCATACGAGTCTCCAAAGACGCCCAGGATAATGGCGATATTTTACAGCAATTATCCAATTCCCATAGGGTGACCTTCATCCTATGCGGGCCCTGGATACCAGTGTGGTGTATGAGACTTGACGAAGCAGAATATTTGTTCTAAAATACACAAACCAGTAAGGATCGCATACTGATTTCACCCATTCATCGATTTGGACAGACGGGAGGTCAACGATGTTCGAGTTGCCCGAATACAAGACCCTGGCCAGGCAAGCCAACGAAATCCTGCGAGGAAAGACCATTCGCGCCGGGCACCTGGGGAATTCCCCGCACAAATTCGTCTGGTATAACCGCAAGCCGGAAGAATTTTCCGACCTGACCGCAGGGAAAACCGTCGGGGAAGCGCGGGCCAGGGGTCGGTGGCTGTTCATTCCCATGGAACCGGGGTATATGCTCGTCCTGGGTGAATGCGGCGGGAAGGTACTCTATCACCCGGCCGGCAGCCCTGGCCCGGAGAAATACCACCTCTTATTGACTTTCGAAGACGGCGCGGCGCTGAGCGTGATGACCCAGATGTGGGGAGCGATGGAATTATTCGAAGCAGGGAAGGAACTGGAGCGCCAGTACATCCAGGGGATGCGGACCACCCCTGACGATCCCGCCTTCAGCTTCGATTATTTTTCCAGCCTGATCGACGAACTTCTGCCAGGCCCCAAACGCAGCCTGAAGAGCCTTCTGACCCAGGACCAGCTGCTCCCCGGGTTGGGAAACGCCATCGCCCAGGATATCCTCTTCCGGGCCAGCCTGCTCCCCCGCCGCTCCCTCGCCGACCTTACGCCTGGTCAGCGCCGCGACCTGTTCGCCGCCATCGTCGACACCGTCCGCGAAGCGACCGACAATGGCGGACGGAATGACGAGACCGACCTTTTCGGGAAACCGGGCGGCTACGTCCGCATCATGGACAGCCACGCTGCGGGGAAGCCCTGTCCCGAATGCGGGCGGACGGTGGAGAAGATCCAGTACCTGGGCGGAGCTTGTTACTTCTGCCCGAAATGCCAGATCTGATTTTTTGTGAACGCCTAGCTCAGCCCGCAGCCCCCAACCGATTCTGCCTGACTCTCTCGTAATGCCGGCGGGCTTTGGCCTTGTTGCCGCAGGTCTTCATGTCGCACCAGCGTCGGGACAAGTTACGGGTCGAATCGTAAAACAACCAGCTGCATTCCTCGCACTGCTTGACCCGTTCGGATTGATTAGCCACCAAAAGGTCGGCGGTCGAACGGACCACTTCGCAGAGGATCTTTTTCAAGGGATCGTCGGAACAACAGGATAACGTGAAACCTTCCTGGCCGGAAGCGATTTCCGTCCAGGAAGAAACTTCGCGGAAGAGGTCGTTGAATTCGGCCAGGTCCGCTTCTGCCGGCTGCTGGAGGCGGGTGAAAGGCTCGAGCAGCCGGTAGATCAGCGGCCGGACTTGCTTTGCCTTCTCCAATATTGACAAATCTGCCGGGCCGGTCGCCTGGGTCCCGGCAGGTAAAATCCCGGCCGCTTTTCCCCATTCGAGAACCGCCGAAAAGTCACTGAAAAAATCATAGGCGGGGGGGGTATGGGCGTGATCGTATGTATTGCAATAATCGATACAGGTCAAACCACCACAAAAAAAGACTGGGACGAATTCCATGCCGCTCCTTTGGATCGGATCCTACCGATAAACCGATTATAACCATTATCAAGCCATTGACAAGTTATAACAAACAAGTTATAACCTGTCAAACCATTTTTGATGGTTATAAACGCTCTAGGAGGAGCACCACCATGAAACGCACGATCAGTTTTTTCATTTGTCTCAGCCTACTCTTTGCCTGGCTGACGGGCTGCGCGCCCGCACCCAAGACGGCCGACCTGCTCAGCAAACTGCACTGGTTCGGCACGTCCGCCATTCTCTATAACGGCTCGAAAGTCATCTATTTCGATCCGGTCAGCCTGGACGGAAAGCTTCCCCAGGCCGACTTGATCCTGGTGACCCATGCCCACTCCGATCACTGGTCGGTGGCCGATCTGAAGAAAATCATCGGTCCGCATACGACCTTGATCATCGGCCCGAACGTGGCGAGCAATTACGAGGCAGCCAAAGCCGACCTGGGCATTCCCGCAACCGTCCTGAATGAAGGAGATTCGGTGAAAGTCGACGGGGTGACGGTCAAGGCAGTCCCGGCCTACGACACCACCTATCACCCGAAAGGGTCCGGCGGGGTTGGTTTCCTCGTCAGCCTGGACGGGATTACGCTTTATCACACCGGCGGGACGGAAGCCCACCCGGAGATGGCAAATTACAAATGCGACATCGCCTTCGTCCCCGTCTACTCCAAGGACGGCGCCCAGGCCATGGCGAAGATCATCCCGGCCAGGGTGATCATTCTGGAGCATACATCCTATTACGCCGCCCAAGCCGTCGCCGACCTGTTCACGAAAGACATCGGGGGCGGGAAACAATTCCTTGCCCTGGAAGCCGGGCCCTACAATCCATAGTCTTTCCGGAAAAGCAACGGGACAGGCGATTGCCTGTCCCGTTCTTTATTTCATGGCGCACAAGATTACTGGCTTGTATCGAACTGCACGTCGACGCTCATGCCAGCCCGTATTCCGGCAGGCTGAGTATCCAGCTCGATCGTTACCGTATACACCACGTCGCCGCCGAGGCTGTCGGCCAGCGGGGAGATCGCCGTGACTTTTCCGGTCACGTTCTCATTCAAAGCCTTGATCGATACCGTGACACTTTGGCCGACCTTGACTTGGGGGACATCCCGCTCGCTCAAATCCTTCGTCTCGACATGGAAATGGTTGACGTCGCTCAACGCGACCAGGACCTGGCCAGGGGAGACGAACTCGCCCACGGCCGTCTGGACGAAAGCGATCTGGCCGTCGAAAGGCGCAACCAGATGGGCGGCGTCCACGCTTGCCTGGGCAGACTGGACTGCCAGCTTGGCCTGCATCAATTGTGCATACCCGGCCCCGCTCGCATCGGCAGGCACCTCCCCACCGGTCAGGGCGGTCAGCAGCGTCTGATCATCCGCCAGCCGGGCCTTGGCAAGGGCCACGTCTGCTTCGTTTTCGCTGACCTGCGCCTGGTTGGCCTTGCCGGTGTAGACATTGAACAGGTAGAGGGCATGGTCGTAATTCTGCTGGGCGGTATAGAGTCTTTGATACGCCAGGGCCTTGGCCGGATCGCGATGGGGATCGCCGGAGGTGGCATCGTACGCCGTCTGGGCGTCCTTCAATGCATTCTGGGCGAGCACCAGGCCGGCCTGTGCGTTCGCGATCAGGCCTTCGTTGCTATATTGGGCCGTGAGGGTGTTCAGGGCAACCTGCGCGTTGGTCAGGTCCTGCTGATCCTGGGCGACGGCCTTCTGGGCAGCCGCGATCGCGGCAGGCGAAGTCAGCTCGTTCAAATTCAGCGTTGCCTGGTCGAGTTGGATCTGCTGTACCGTGTCATCCAGTTGGATCAACACCTGGCCTGCCTTCACCTGATCCCCGGCGGCCACCGGGATACTCTTGACGGTTCCGGCGACGCGAAACGCCAGCTGGGCTTCCTGGTCGGCGACGACCTGGCCCGAGGCGGTCACTCCGCCGGATTGGCTGGACACGACCTGGGGGGTAGCCACGCTCCCGCTGTCCAGGACGATCGTAGGGATGGCAGTGGATTTTCCTCCTGCGCTGCAACCAGCCAGAAAAATAAATACCAGCAGGAGGATGATCGAGGCTCTATATTTCATACCAACCTCCTAGGATTTCTTCCCGTTCCCATTGTTCTCCACGATCAATCCGTCCCGCAGCGTGACAACCCGACGGGCATACTTGATCACGCGCGGATCATGCGTGGCGAAGACGAAGGTCACACCGGTTTCCTTGTTCAACTTCTCCATGATCTCCATGACCTGCCTGCCGTTTTCGGTGTCGAGGTTGGCAGTCGGCTCGTCGGCCAGGATCAACGCCGGCTTGGGGGCCAGGGCGCGGGCAATGGCGATGCGCTGCTGCTGTCCGCCGGACATCTGGTCGGGGCGATTCTTGGCGCGCTCGACCAGGTCAACCGCGCTAAGCAGTTCCATGACACGATCATGGCGCTCTTTGGGGGTGTGACCGTTCAGGAGGAGCGGCATTTCCACATTCTCATAGGCCGACAGGGTCGGGATCAAAGCAAAGAACTGGAAAATGAATCCGATATGGCCGCGGCGCATATCGGCGCGCTGGTTGCGGTTGAGGCGGGTGACATCCTTACCGTCCACCCAGACCGTGCCGCTGGTGGGCTGGTCGAGGCAGCCGATGAGCTGTAACAGGGTGGTCTTCCCGGAGCCGGAGGGACCGACCAGGGCGGTGAACTCGCCCGCATCGATGCCCAAATCAACGCCCCGCAAGGCCTGGGTTTCCACCGCGCCGATTTTGTAGACACGGGTAGCTTTTTCAATTTTTACGACTTCCATTTTATTTTCTCCTTTTTCTACCCGCGCCTATTTCTCTGCGCGCAGGGCTTCGACCGGCTGCAGGCGGGAGGCCATGATGGCCGGGTATAGACCAGACAAGACGGTGATGATGAAGGTCAGGATGGACAGGCTGATCAGGTTGCTCAGGGTCAGCCGGGCAAAGATGGAATTGCCCACCAGGATGCCCGTGATGCCCATCTTGGCGATATAGAACCCGTGGATATTGAACAGGAGGGTCGCTCCCCAACCCAGGATCACCCCGATGAGCACACCGCCGACCGCCAGCAGGGCGCATTCGGCCAGGAAGAGCATCATGATCCGGCCGCCGCGCATGCCAACGGCGGAAAGGATGCCGACCTCGCGAGTCCGCTCATAGACCGACATGATCAGGGTATTGATAACCACCGAAGCCGAGATGGCCAGCACGATCAGGTAGAAGATCCCGATGTAGCTGTTCGCCAGGCTTTCGAACTGGACGGTGAGCGGATTCAAATCCTTCCAGGTCAGGACCTTGAGGCCGCCCGGCTTCAGGGCGCTTGCCACGCTGTCGGTGTACGAATTATCCTTCAGCAAGACGAAGACGGTGCTGGCATGGTTCTGGGTCTGGGTGATGGCCTGGGCCTTCGCCAGCGGCAGGAAGATGGTGGCACTGTCGAACCCGTAGGTGTTGGTGGTATAGATGCCGCGCACGACGAAGGTCTGTTCGGCCACGTCGCCATTGGCGGTGTTGATCGACAGGCTGACGTTGTCGCCGGCGTTCAGGTGCAGCTTGAGCGCCAGCGGCTGGCCGAGCAACAAGCCCGTGCTGTCGTCGGCGGTCAGGTAATCCCCGCTGACAAGCCCTTGGCGGTAGGGGTCGCTCGCCGCCGATTGCGGATCGATCCCGGTCACGCGCACCCCAGCCGATTCGTTCCCGGTCGAGAGGAAGCCGCTGGCGAACAGCCGCGGCGTGGCGGCCTTGACCTGCGGGAGGGCGGCGATCTGGGCGGCGATCTGATCCGGATTCTGGACCAGGTCCTCCCACTTCAGGCTGGACTTGTTCTCGTCGTAACTGGCCGAGCGCACCTGGATGTGGCCGCTCTGCAAGCGGATGGCCGCATCAAAGGCGCCGCCGATCTCCCCGGCGATGACGGACGCCATCAGGATCAGGATGGCGAGGCTCACGCCGACCGCCAGGGCCGAGAAGAAGGTCCGGCGGCGGTTGCGTCCCAAATCACGGAATGCCATTTTAAGTAACTGGATCATGACTCACCTCATACGTAGTGCAAAGCTTCGGCGGGTTCGCGCCGCCCGGCTTCTACCGCCGGGATCAAGGCTGCCAGGGCCGAGATGACCGCCACGATGGTAACGCGCATCGGCAGTTTTTCGACGCCCCAGGTAGGATAGACCTTCCCCTGGATCAGGGCCATGTAGCTGGCCGCTTGCGTCATGGCGCCGAAGTCCATGCCGACCTTGCGCAGGATCCCGTTGAGGACCAGTCCGAAGACGATGCCGACGGCAATCCCGACCAGGCCGATCATGAGACCTTCGAGGACGAACAGGACCGAGATCTGGGCGGGCTTGAGGCCCATCGCCCCGAGCATGCCGATCTCGCGCGTCCGCTCGTAGATCGCCATCAGCAGCAGGTTGAGAATACCTACCCCGGCGATGGCAATGACGATCACGCTGAAGATGTCCATCAGGCCGCTCTTCGTAGTGATGGCGGAGGCCAGGTCGGGATAATTGGCTTCATAGGATTCGATCTCGTATCCGGACGACAGGCTGGGCTTCATGCTCTGGATGACAGCATTTTCCTGCCCAAGGTGTTTCAGGAAGACCGCCACCTCGGTGGATTGGCCGTTCAGGTCGTAGAGCGACTGGGCCTCTCCAAGGGAGATGTAGACGGTCGCCTTCTCGATGTCGGACATGCCCAGGTCGAAGATGCCAACCACGGTCATGGTGCGCTGGCGCATCTGCTGGTGCTGGGAGCGGCCGACCAGGGTGATCCGGTCGCCCACCTGGACGCTCATCGCTTCCGCCAGGCCTTTGCCGATCAGGATCGAGTCGGTATCGGCGCTGGTCAAATTGCGCCCGGCCTTGACGTACTGGCCGATGATGTTGACCTTCAACTCGTTCTCCGGCTCGACGCCAGTGATGCCGACTGCGAAGGCACCTTCATGATTGGTGACCAGTCCGCCAGTATTGATCCGCTGCGTGGCAGCCAGCGTATTCGGATTGGCTTCGGCCGCCTTGATCACGGCCTGCGGATCGGACAGCGGCAGGAGCGGGGTCGAACTCGCCTGGGCCCGATAGCCCGCGGCATGGACCTGGATGTTCCCACCCAGGACCTTGACGGCGTTCCCGTAGATCGCATCGGTAAAGCCGTTGATCAGTCCGTCGTACCACATCATCATCGCCAGGGTCGTGGACATGGCCAGGACGATGATGACAGTGCGGCGGCGGTGGCGCCAGATGTTGCGCCAGGCCAAGCGTAAATATAGTTGCATTCTTTTCTCCTTTACTGTAAAAAATGTGGCTCCTCGATCCTATCGCGGTGGACGACCGAGGGCCCAATTTGTATTACTCAGGCTGTTCTGTTCCGCCGGTAGAATACAAGGGCAAAAACGAAGATCCAGATCATGAACGGGACGATTGAGGTCCGCTGGATCAAGCCGAACCAGGGAGCGAAGATCGGCTGCAAGCTGGCCGGCTTGCTCGCGATGGTCAACGCGACCGTCCCGATGGCGCTGACGGTCCCGAGCACGAGCGTCCACCACTTCAAAGCCTGCCACTTGGGGTCGAGGCGGAACCTGCGCAAGTAGACGAAGCAGCTGATCGGCATCAGCAGGAAGACGATCGCCCCTAAAATTCCGTGCAGGTTGCCATGAAAGGTCGATTGCGCCAGTGGGGTTCCGGTTGGATCCATAACGAAGGGGCCGGAGAGAAAGTAGCAGCAGGCGATGATCGTCAGCAGGATGAGTCCACCCTTGGAGGCTTTCTCGTTCGGGAATTCGGCAGCCAGGCCACGAGTAAAGACGAACAACAACGCGCCGAACAGGAGGAAATTGGTGATCTGGATCCAGCCACGCGGCCCGAGCGAGAGGGCGCTCACATACGTGCTCAGCGGGTTATAACCGGGGCGCAGCCAACCCTCCACGGTAAAAACCACCACGAAGAGAGCCGAGCCGATCATACCTGCCCACCCGGCAATTTGACCCAAATTCCCTGTTGTTTTTCTCATTTCATCTCCATCTGCATTCTGATTTTCGGGCCCGGAACCAGATCAAGGTCACTCATATCGCAATGCTTCCACCACCTGCAGGCGGGCAGCCTGGCGGGCCGGGATGACCGCAGCCAGCGCACCGAAGAGCAGCCCGATGGCGATCGCCAGCAGGATCCCGGCCAGCGGGAAGGAATAAGTCATCGGGAAGAGACCGCCCAATGCGTGGACGATCACATATCCCAGGTACATTCCTGAAAGGATGCCGAAGGCAGTGCCGACGGCCGCCAGCAACAGCGCCTCAGCCACAACCATCCGGCGGACCTGCTTGCGGGTCCCCCCGACGGCCCGGATCATGCCGATCTCACGGGTCCGCTCGAGGACGCTGATGGTCAGGGTGTTCAGCATGGCAATCAGGGAGGGGATGGCGAGGAAAGCCAGCAGGAAATAAATCCCGGCGAAAACGGACCGGACCAATTGCAGCATCTGGTCGATGTAAGCTTTCCCGGCGACGACCGTGAACTGCGGATACGCGGCGGCCACCGCTTTGATCTGTGCGTCCACATCCGCCGGCTTCACACCGGGCTGCAAATTCAATTGGATGAACACGTCGTCGGTCCGGCCAAAATCTGCGGCGAGGTTGGCCTGGGAAATAAAGGCAGTGACGACCTTGGCGCTCAGCAGGTCAGTCGCAATGGCGACGATCTTGTAGGCTTTCGGACCGTTCGGGGTTGCCAGGTCGACCGTATCGCCCACTTTGACGGGAATCGTCACCAGGAACGAACCGTTGACGATCATGTTCCGGCCGCCGGCAAGGGCTGCATAAGCCGAGCTGTCGCCTTGCTTGAACTCCAACCCGCTGACTTTGGGATAGGTCACCGGATCTATACCCAGAATGGAGACGGGTTTACCATCCACGGCGCCGTTCGAGAAGCGCAAGGAGGTGATGTCGCCCACTCCCTGAATGGCGCGCAGGCGGCTGGCAAAGTCGCTGCTGGCGCCGATGTCGCTGTTCCAGACGGCGACAGAAGGCGGCACGAAGAGGTAATCGCTGCCAAGGCTTTTGTGCAGGAGAGCGCCCATCATGTTGTTCAGGCTGCTGGACATGCCGCCCAACGCAACCACGATGGCCAGGCCGATCATCGTGGCGCTGGCCGTGATGGTGACGCGGGAGGGCTGGCGGGTCAGGTTACCCTGGGCAAGGTCCCCGGTTCCCTGGCGGGCATAGAGCAGGCTGGTCAATCGGCCGAAGACCTGGGCGATCGGGCGCAACATCAGTGGAAAAACCAGGATCAGGCCGACCAGGAGGAGCACTCCGCCCAGGGAGATGAGGCTCATATTCCCGGTCGTCAACCCCAGGAGGGCTACGCCGATCAAGATCAGTCCGGCGATAAAATCGGCTCCGGTGCGGCGTTTGTATTCCATCTCGGCAACCGATGGACGGAGGGCATCCAGCGGGGTGACCTTGCTGGCATTTTGAGCCGGAATCAACCCGGCCAGTACGGTAATGCCCACGCCCAGCAAGGCAGAGGTAACTGCCAAGGCAGGCGACACCACCGGCCGGCCGATCTCGAGATGGACGAATTGCCCCAGCATCGGACCGATCAGCCTCGTTACTCCCGCCCCGAAAAGATACCCCAACAGGAGACCAATGGCAGAACCGACCAGCCCCTGCAGCAGGCCCTCGATCAGGATCATACCGGTAATGGTGGTGCGCCCGGCCCCCAGGGCACGCAGCATACCGATGTCACGCCGGCGCTCGGCTACGACAGTTCGGAAGGTGTTGAAGATAATGAACCCACCCATGAAGAGGGCCAGGATGCCAAACAGATTCAACGCCTGCTGGCCCAGTTGGAGGGCGGCGAACATGTCCGACCCGGTCGACAGCGCGCCGACCTTGTATTCGTTCCCCAGGGCGGATCCAATCGCCGTGATCGTGCCGTTTCGTGAAGCCTGATTCATACCGGTCAGGCTCACGTCGATGGTGTTGATCTGGCCGGCCTGGCCGAAAATGGTTCCGGCCTCGGCGAGCGTCACCAACACTTCTTCGTTACCGGGAACCGTGCGCGGCGGCAGGATGCCAATCACAGTAAGGGTTTCGGTTCCGCTCACCGATGGGACTCTGATCGCATCTCCAAGATGGACGCCAAAGGCGTCAGCAAGCGTCTGGGAAATGACGGTTGACGTCGTGTCTTCCGCTTGCAGGAAACGCCCCGGCTTCTGGACGAGGTATGCCTGAAGGGATTGAGCCGCGGCCGGGTCCAGGCCGACCAGGTTCAAGGCAGTGATCCGGTCCGGCCGGGCAGGATTGCCGTCCACGAAATCGGCAGGCAGGTTTACGGTCCGCTCGAGTAGAGGGGAAACGGCGCGGATGCCGGAAATCCCGTCCAGCCGATGGACCGCGTCCAGCGGGAACCCCCCGCCCGATTGGCTGGTGATGGTAACATCGACCACTCCACCGGCTGCCATCAGGTTGGCGTGGAAGGCCTCCAGCATGGTCGGCAGGACGGTGTTCATCCCGAAGATAACGAGCACGCCGAATGTGACCGCCAGGGTGGTCAGGAAAGTGCGCAACTTGCGCCTGCTTAGATACCGCCAGGCAAGGATGAATTGGAGGTTCATATAAAGCTAATCTCCGATCTCCTTCATCTTCCCGGCCAGGATATCGGCGTTTTTGCCATTCTTTTTCTCGAGGAAGGTTTCGTCGATGATCCGGCCATCCTTGAGGAAAACGATCCGGTCGGCGTAGGCCGCGATACGCGGGTCGTGAGTGACCATGACGACGGTGCGGCCGTACTCCTTGGTTACCTGGCGGAGCAATCCGGCAATTTCGTCGCCGGAGCGGGTATCCAGGTTGCCGGTCGGCTCGTCGGCCAGGATGAGCGCCGGTTCGGTCACCAGGGCCCGCGCCACTGCCACACGCTGCTGCTGGCCGCCCGAAAGCTGGTCGGGCCGGCTGTGGAGGCGGTCGCCCAGGCCGAAGCGGGTCAGCCACTCGGTAGCGCGTTTCTTTCCGTCGGCAACCTTGACGCCGTCCAGGGTGACCGGCAGGGAGGCATTTTCCAGGGCAGTGAGCACCGGGATGAGATTGAAGAACTGGAAGACAAAGCCCATCTTCCGGCGGCGCAGCTTGGTGAGCTGATCGTCGGTCATTTTTGCAATCGGGGCGCCTTCGATGCTGACGTTGCCTTCGGTCGGACGGTCGAGGCCGCCCAGCAGGTGCAGGAGGGTGGATTTGCCACAGCCGCTGGGTCCCATGATGGCGACAAACTCACCCGCATCGACATTCAGGTTGACGCGGTCGAGGGCATGGACAGCGGCTTCACCGCTGCCGTACACCTTGGACAAGTTATCGGTTTGAATCAGGGACATAGCATCCTTGCCTTCAAGAAACAGGCCGGAGTTCTTCCGGCAGCGGCCGGCCTTCGATCCAAGCCCGGACAGTTTGAGTGAAAAGCTCCGGGGCCGTCATGCTCCAGTTGTGCTCATCGGCAAGGGAGGTTTTCGTCGTGTGGTGGACCAGGCAGGCCTGCGCGTTCGGGATGGCCGAGGCGATGTCTTTGATGGAGTCGCGCATGGCCTTGTACTCTTTCGCGCCTCCCACCACCAAGGTGGGCGAGGTGACTTTCTCCAGGCCGGCGGGCAGGTGGAATTTTTGGTTTTCGACGATGACGTGGGCAAATGCCTCCGCCGTCAGGGATTTGTAGGTCTCGCGCATCTCAGGCAAAAACCGGTCGGGGATGCCATTCGAGCGCATATTCAGGCGAATCCACCATTCGTATTTGTTGAGCGGTTCGATGGATCGGTACATGGCCGCCCAGCTCCCCGCGCCGAACCAGCTCATTCCGGCAATCGGCCTGACCAGGGCGCTGCTGATGACGGCATGGTCGACCAGCTCCGGCGATTTCGCCAGCAGGGCAACGGCGATCTGGGCACCCTCTGAAAGTCCCACCAAGTGGGCCTTCCCGCCGTGGGCGTGGCTGCGGACGATTTCAGCAACCTGGTCTACGCTTTCAGCGATCGTAAAGGGCTTGATCGCCGCGCTTCGGCCATGCTCGGCCAGGTCAGGGACCAGGAGGTGGTAGGCTCCCTTGAGCGAATCCACCTGCGGGCGCCACATCCAGCCGCCGCCCCCTCCGCCATGGAGGAAGAGGATGCTGGACCCTGATGGGTTTCCGGTAATCTCAGTGTAGAGCATGGTCATTTCTCCAGATGAAACGGTCCGGCTGCATGGGTGCCATTCTTGCGTGGCCGGCCGCGCGGTCGGATTTCAGGCTCGGGAAGCGGTTGGCGCTTGACTTCCTCCAGCCGCTGTTCGATAATATCCAGCCAGCGCAGGTCGGCTTCCAGGTGCATGATGGCCTTGTCGAGCAGCAGGATCTGCGCCATGGCCATCTTGGGATCGTAGCTATTGCGCAGGCTGGTGGCCGCATGGAGGTCCTGGTACAGATGAGCGCGCTGGGTCTGGATGATCCGGGCGGGATCCGCCTCGCCGCTGGCCAGTCCGATCATCAGCTTGACGAAGAACTCATCCCGCTGGTGCTCAGGAGTGATCCCGCTAGCAAACCATTCCGTGAGCACCTCCCGCCCGGATTCGGTGACGGCATACACCCGCCGGGAAGGTTCGTCCCCCTCGCCCAGGTCGGAGGCGCGCTCCACCAGGCCGGCCTCTTCGAGTCGCTCAAGGGTCGTGTATATCTGGGCGGGCTTGACTTCCCAATTGGCATCCCCGCCGACGACGGCCTCGAAAGCCGCCCGGAGTTCGTATCCGTGGCGGGGTTTTTGGGCAAGCAGACCGAGAATGGCATTACGGACGGACATCCAAAATCAGACCTTGGCCAGCATATTATGGAAATCGAAGCAGGAAATCAATTAGTCTACGAGTTATCATTTACGAGCAGTGCAAAATAATAAACGAGTTACTAATATTTGTCAAGGATTTTCAATGCCCGACTCCCCCCACTCACCTGAGGAAGCCGAAAAAGAGAGTATGTTATACTTTTTGAAATTGCATCCCGGAGGATCGATTGACTGCAACGAGTCGACGCACCCAAATCCTTTTTCTGGTTGTCTTCCTCCTCTCCGCAGGACTGCGCCTGGGGCTTGTATCCTATAACCGTCAATCCAACGACGACCACATCACAGTCATCCAACTCATCCTGAAGACGTCCAGCCTTCCCATAAAGACGGACTGTTGGGAATGTTTCCAGCCGAAATTGTTCCACTACTCGATGGCCAAATTCCTCCAGCTCAGCGGCCTTGAAAACGCCGGGCAGGACACGCTGGTCCTGGCGGTCGAATTGGTCAATTGTGCAGCCGGGTTGCTCACCATTCTCGTCATCGGTCTTTTTGTCCTGCGCTGGCCAGGAAAGAGCGAATTCCTCAAAGTCCTCGCCTTTGGACTCGTGGCGCTGAATCCAAATTTAACCGGAATCAATTCCCAGGCCACGAATGATACTTTCATGATCCTGTTCTCCACGCTTGCATTGTTCTGCACATATGCCTTCCTGCAGAAGCAGAAACCAGGCACATTCCTGCTCATCCTCATTTTCACCATTTTGGGAATTTCCACGAAAACGAACGGCTGGGTGACAGCAGGCGCGATCTTCCTGGCATTCCTCGTCAAAGCGGGGCTGGAAAAACGACTGCGGATCCGCATGTTGCTCACGACTGTGCTGTTCGGGTTCGTCACCTTGCTGGTTTCGATCATCAATCCTCTGAATCAATACATCTCGAATTATCGCCTATATGGTTCGCCGCTCCAATTGAATATTACGAGGCAACCGCTACCGCACTTCTTTATTCAGTCATCCAACCCTTCGTTCAGGCCGGGAATCCTCTCCATTCAGGATGGATTATTCACCTTCAAATTCATCGACCTGTTACGGAACCCGCTTATCATGAATAAAGATGACTATTCCCCCAACCGGACATCCCTCTGGACACAACTGTACGGCCGGGCTCATTCCGTCCACTTCGACAACTGGCCAACCTCCTGGTCGGCAGATGGTGACCGGGCGTTCAATCTTGCCCGGGCGATTTACATCCTTGCCCTACTACCCACTGCCTGCCTCTTGATTGGCGCAATCATGGAAATCGTTTTAGCCCTGCAAGCAATCCTCAAACGCGATGCAGGTTTGGCTTCGAATGTTCACTTCGGTTTGACCATCATCACGTTCGCGGGATTCGTCCTTTTTCTCATTCTTTACGCAGTCGAGTACCGGGATTTCTCAGTCTTTAAACCGATCTTTATCTATCCCGCCATCCTTACCTTCCCGATCCTTTTCCTTCGAGCCGGTGAGGCAATTTGGTCCCGCCTGGCCGGGCGGCTGCTTTGGATTCGGGCCGCCGCCGGAGCCTGGATCGTAGCCCTGTGCATCCTCTACAGTGCAGATATCATTACGCTGACCATGCTCATCGCCTTGCGGATGCATGGGGCTTGAGGTAGACATTCCCAGTTCAAGCCGGCTTCAGGAAGATTATGGCTCTGAGTGACTTGCTCGCCATCTGGCGGACGGACCCCGATATCGCCCCAAACGTGCCGGTCTGGCAGACGACCCCGGCCCGGCCGGCCGATCTGCGTCCGTTCCCCGCCGACTTGCCGCCCATCCTGGCGGAGGCGCTGGCCGCCCGCGGCTTGGAATCGCTCTACAGCCATCAGGTAGACGCCTGGGAGCAGGCCCGCCTCGGCAAAAATGTCATCCTGGCGACGGGTACGGCCAGCGGCAAAACCCTGGGATACAACCTGCCCGTCCTGGCCGGGCTGCTTGAAAACCAGCATGCCCGGGCGCTTTACCTATTCCCCACGAAGGCCCTGACGCAGGACCAACTGGCCAACCTGACCAGCCTGGAAAGTTTCCTCCCGGATTTGAAAGCTGCCATTTACGACGGCGACACGCCACAGTCCCACCGGCCGGCGATCCGGAAGAACGCCAACATCGTCTTCACCAATCCCGACATGCTGCATACCGGCATCCTGCCACACCACACCAGCTGGACGGACTTTTTCCGCAATCTCAGCTTCGTAGTTATCGACGAAATGCACACGTATCGGGGAGTCTTCGGCTCGCACTTCGCCAACGTCCTCCGCCGGTTGAGGCGGGTGGCCAGGTTCCACGGAGCCAACCCGCAATTCATCCTGACCTCCGCAACCATTGGCAACCCCCAGGCCCTGGCTGAAAGGCTGATCGAGGCCCCGGTGGCGCTGGTCGACCGGGACGGCTCTTCGCGCGGCGAAAGGCACTTCCTGGTCTACAATCCGCCGGTGTTGGACGAGTCCATCGGCCTGCGGAAGAGCTCGCTGCTGGAAAGCGTCCGCCTGACCCAGGACCTGCTGGCGCAGAACATCCAATCCGTCGTCTTTGCCCGATCCCGCCGCAGCGTGGAGATCCTGCTGAAATATTTGCAGGAGGGTTCTTCCCCCCAACCCGGCCCTGCCGGATCCAAAGGAGAGGAGGGCGTCCGCGGGTATCGGTCAGGGTACCTGCCCAATCAGCGCCGGGAGATCGAAAAAGGCCTGCGCGACGGCTCGGTCCGGGCGGTCGTCGCCACTAACGCCCTCGAGCTGGGCATCGACATCGGTGGGCTGGGCGCGGCAGTCCTGGTCGGTTACCCGGGGACGATCGCCAGCACCTGGCAGCAGGCCGGCCGGGCTGGCCGAGGCGACGACCCCGCCCTGGCGGTCCTGGTGACGACCGCCAATCCGCTCGACCAGTTCCTGGCTCACCATCCCGACTACTTCTTCGGACGCTCCCCTGAACAGGCCCTGATCGACCCTGACCACCTCTTGATCCTGCTCAACCACCTGCGCTGCGCAATGTTCGAACTGCCCTTCGAGAAGGGCGAGGGTTTCGGTTCGCTTCCCCCTGCGACGGTCCAGGAATATCTCGATTTCCTGGTCACAAGCCAGGAAGCCCACCTTTCCAAAGAAAAATATTTCTGGATGGCGGATTCGTATCCTGCTGCGGGCCTCTCCCTGCGCTCGGCTTCGCCGGAGAATGTGGTCCTGCAAGTCGAGGACGGCGGCTCTCCCTGGACCCTGGGCGAGGTGGACATGGCCTCGGCGCCCTGGATGGTCCACCCGAGGGCCGTCTATCTGCACGAAGGCCAGCAGTATTACGTCCAGGATCTCAACTCTGACCGTGCACTCGCCACGCTGATCCCGGTGGCGCTGGATTACTACACCGAACCGCAGCGTCAGACCGAGATAAAAGTCCTCAGCCAGTCAGATCAGGCGGCCGTCCCGGGCGGGGAAAAAGGGTGGGGCGAACTGCAGGTCACCCTGCGGGTGGCTGGTTTCAAAAAGCTGCGCTGGTTCACCCGCGAAAACCTGGGCATGGAACCGCTTGACCTGCCACCCACCGAGTTCCAGACCACCGGCTACTGGCTGACCGTTTCCGACGAGACCGTCAAGGCGTTGAGCAAGGAAGGCTTGTGGACGAACGCCCCCAACGACTACGGGCCGGACTGGCCCAAGCTGCGGGAGCGGGTGCGTGCACGGGATGGGTATCGCTGCCAGGTCTGCGGTGCGCTCGAAGCGAACGGCCGCCAGCACGACGTCCACCACAAGATCCCGTTCCGCACCTTCCGCGGCGAGCACGGCCAGGTCCTGCGCGAGCAGGCCAACCGGATGGAGAACCTGGTCACTCTCTGCCCCACCTGCCATCACCAGGCCGAGCAGAACGTGCGCGTCCGCTCCGGGCTGGCAGGACTGGGCAGTGTGCTCGGCCAGCTGGCACCGCTCTTCCTGATGTGCGACCCTGGCGACCTTGGCCTGCATACCGACCCATCCCTGGCGACGCTCGGACAACCCGGTGTGGTCATCTATGATGACGTCCCGGCCGGGATCGGTTTCAGCCAGAAATTGTTCGAATTGCACGAGGAGCTCGTCCAACGAGGCCTGGAATTGGTCCAGGAATGCGAGTGCGAGGACGGCTGTCCTTCGTGCGTCGGTCCGGCCGGAGAAAATGGGATGGGGGGCAAGGCTGAAACACTTGCGATCCTGCGCGAATTGGTCCGCCCGGCGCAATCGAGAAAATGAAAATCCCCGGCAGGTGCGTACCTGCCGGGGATCGATGGATTTGGCCGATTTCAGGGCAAACGGCTGAGCACGGTTTTTGCCAGGTCGAGGATTGCCTGGGCGGGGGCATCCCCTTTTTGCGTTGAAGCACTCAGGGTGACGTTGATATCGCCTTTCAGGATCGACAGGTTGTTGCCGGCCCCGCCTACCCAGTAGGCTGTATCACCGAGTCCGGGGACATCCACCGGGGCAGCGTTATAAGCAGCCTGTGCCTGCTGTTTGCCGGTATCGAAGGCGATCTGGGCTGTCTGCAGGTCGCCGGCAGCCGGCACCGTTACGATGAGGCTGGCATTGTCCAAAGCCGTCCCGCCCTGCATCTTGTATTCACAGCTGAAAACATTGAAGGTTTCGCTGCCCTCGACTGGATGGGTGGGATCCTCGACCGGTTTGCCCAGAATTTGTTCGGCGTCTGCCTTCGTCAGCAGGGCGCAGGCATCGATGGTCACACCTTTGACGGGCTGCCCGGCGACCGTAGCCGAACCCGGATTGGCAGTCCCCACACCGCCGCAGCCGGCCAGGCCCAGCAGGAGGGCGGTCATGGTTAACAAAATGATGAGGGTGAATGAATTCTTCGACATGGGGGGCACTCCTATATTCTAAAAATCAAATGGTCAAAATACAACGGGCCGGATTATACCGCCATCCAGAATAGGACGATCGAAAAAATCGGGCCAGCCTTTTCGGGCCGGCCCGGGTCTTTCATGCCACTACCGTCGAGTCCGGCGGGCTGGTCTTCTTGGCATTCTGCTCGATGTTCATGATGACCGGGATGGAAAATGCGATTAGCGTGACTAGGACGCAGGCGACCCCACCGATCAAGTACCAGGTCCGAACACCCAGCCAATCCGAGATCGGACCGGCCACCAGCAAGCCGAGCGGCGCCATGGCAGTCGCACCCGCACCCGTCAGGGACATGACCCGGCCCTGCATGTCCGGATCGATAGTGGATTGGAAAATGGCGCTCAGTGGTCCGTTCGCCATCACCTGCATGGATCCGAAAAGGAACGCCCCGGCGAGCGCCAGAGAGAACAGGTTGGCCGGCAGGAGCCCGAAGAGGAGGATCCCGACTCCGAGCCCGATGATCCCCATCAAGGTGGTGGCGATCCGTCGTTTGAACCCGCCCCAGGCGCTCAGGACCAGCCCGCCGATGATCACCCCGATCCCGGAAAGGGAGTCGACCAACCCAAGCTGGGTCGCCCCGCCGTGATAGACGCGGGTGACCACCAACGGGATCAGCGCGCCGGCCGGGGTCAGCAGGAAATTGATCAGCATGGCAAGCAGGCAGATTGCCAACAGCCCGGGCCAGGCGACCAGGTACCGCCAGCCCTCCCCCAGGTCCTGCCAATAGCCTGTCTTTTGGACCGTCCCGGCCGCCTGGGCAAGCTGACGGGGCGGCTGCGGAACCCGCACGAAAGCCAGGATGGAAACCGCCAGGAACGCAGTGGCGACGTCGATGGCAAGCACGCCCGGCATGGGCAGCAGGGCGATCAGCAGGGCCCCGATCGGCGGGGAAATGATGTTGATGACCCCGTTCAAGGTCTGGTTGATCCCCGCGATCCGCGCTAGCTGGCTCTTGGGGACCATCAGGGAAGTCGAGGATTGCATGGCAGGATAGTGGAAGGCCCCGCCTGCCGAACGGAGAACGAGGATGATATATACGGCCAGCAGGCTTTCATGGTGGGTCGCGAAGAGGAAAATCAACACCACGGTCGCCAGGGCAATCAGGCTGTCGGCGACCATCATGACCGCCTTGCGGTTCCAGCGGTCGATCAGCGCTCCGGCGAAGGGTCCCAGGAAGATCTGCGGCAGCATTCCCAGCAAGGTGGCCGTCGCCAGGACGGTCGCCGAACCGGTGGTCCTGGTCATCCACCAGACGAGGGCAAACTGGACGACCGAGCTGCCCACCAGGGAAAAGGCCTGCCCGGTCCACATAGTGAAAAAACGGGGCGCCCATTTTTCAGGAATATTGGAGGTCGTTGGAGTGGTTTCCATTCTATTCTTCTTTGTTCATCCAGATTATTTGACCCGATCCGCCAGGGCGGACTTGAGCGCCTCACTCGCATTGAACACGCCGCGCACATCCACCGATTCGATGACTTCCCTGGCCAGTTCGACCGGGATGTCGTCCGAAAGGCTGAGCAGGCCGACCACGGTCAGTTTAAGCTTTTCCCCTTTTGCCTTGTACCCTTCCAGTTCTTTCTTGTTGTAGCCGAAGACTCCGATGCCATAGGCATGCCGGGCCACCGATTGCTGGACCTCGAAATTATGCTTCTCGACCTGCGAACGGATGGCGGTGCGGATGAAATCAGTGCGGTTCGAATAAAGTCCCTCCTGGACCAGCAAATCGATCTTCCCCAAGTCCACGGCAGACATATTGATGGTAATTTTTTCAGTATCCGGCATATTGGCCTCGCTTTCTTACCATCCAATTGGATGGTAAACAGATGGTATTGGGCGCATTATAATCGACATCCAGAGCCTGTCAAGGCAGATCAGAGGCTGAACACCCTTCCGTATCAATCTTCCCGGGAAGCCTCGATGTGGAGATCGTATAATTATCGATATTGGTTGATGGAGGCGAAAATCATGTTCGGAAAAATAAATGCCTGGCTCGACAAATACATCCTTCCCTGGCCGGTGCGGTTCCTCACCCACCGGTTCGTCATCCTGATCACGATGGCGCTTCTCATCCCGCTGATCGCTTTTGCCAGCCATACCGTACTGGTCCTTGGCATTAACAGTTATCTCAATACGATGAGCGTGGCGGTCAGCTCCATCGTCCTGCTGTACGCCACCATTTCCGAGGTGCGGCAGAAACAGATCGCCGAGATGCAGGAAAAACGCGCCCAGGAGGATCATACCCACGTAACCGCCATCCACACGCTCGTCCTGGAAACCCTGGCGGCTCAACATCAGGAGATCGAGGAACTCAAGCAGATGTTGGCCAGCATGCAGGGACAAACGTACGAGATCAAACCTGCCCCGGCGGTGGGCGATTTGCGCGACTTGCATCCGCGCGGGGATGCCCGCTTCGAAGCGGATGACTCGCAGAGCAGGATAAGTCGTCTGCACAACCCATCCAAACCCGAAGTAAAATAAGGTGCCGGCCCGGTGACGTCTCCATCCCCGGTCGCCGGGACCATCACCGCAAAAAGGATCAAGTATCCAAACTCGAGGGAATTCCTGGAGCAAGAATATCGACTGGAAAGCCTGCGGCAGGATCCTGCTCCTGTTCCTGGTTCTGCGCCTCCTGCTGGGAGTCTGGATGTGGGAAGTTCGCCGGGTATTCCCCAATGATCCAGCCGGCATCACTATGACGATGTACAAAGGCGTCCCGGTCGAGACGGATCCCTGGCTGGAACCCTGGCAGCGATGGGACACTCCCCAATACCAGGCGATCGCTGCGAGAGGCTACGGCGCCTTCGATACCGCCTTGTTCACCCCGCCGCTCTACCCTCTCCTGATGGGAGCAACGGCAGGATTGTTCGGAAAGGATAGTCTGGCTTCCGGCCTGTTCATCTCCGGCCTGGCCTCCCTGGCCTGCTTACTGGCGATTCACCGGGCCGCCGGATACGAGTTGGGTGACGAAGCCGCCGCCTACCGGGCGGCGCTATTCCTGGTCATATTCCCGACTGCCTTCTTTTTATCCGCCGCCTATAGCGAGTCGCTTTTCCTGCTGGGAGCCATCCTGTCCCTTTACAGCGCCCGCCGTCAGCGCTGGCTTGCGGCCGGCTTGTGGGGGGCGCTGGCAGCCCTAACACGCATCACTGGTCCCCTGCTGGTCGTGCCGCTCGCCTTCACCGCCTGGCAGGCCTGCCGCAGCCGGGAATGGCGCGCCTGGCTAGCGCCGTTGATCACCGGCCTGGGTGCCCTGGCCTTTCCCGTCTACGTCTGGCTCGGGCTCGGCAAATCCCCCCTGGCCATCCTGGACGCCTCGACCAGTCGTGGGGGCAGGCTGACCTTCCCGGGCTGGAACCTGATCGAGGCGGCCACCCGCCTGCTGCATGGACAGCTGGTCGAGGAGAACTTGATCGAATTGGCTTTCACGATCCTGTTCATCGTCCTGACCGTTTTAATCTGGAAGAAGCTGCCGCGCCTTTATGGGATCTACGCCGTGACCCTGATGCTGTTCTTCCTTATCCGTTTTGGCAGCCCGCAGCCGCTGGTCAGCATGGGTCGGTACGTCCTGGAGGTTTTCCCGGCTTTCCTGCTCCTGGCAGACTGGGGCCGCAGGCCGTGGGTCAACCGGTTGGTGCTCTATCTATCCGTGCTGGGATTGTTATTCTTTTCCGCCCAGTTCGCCATCTGGGGTTGGGTGGGCTAAAGGAGAATGTATGCCTGACTTTGAAACGTACCTCTCGCCTTTCACCTGGCGGTATGGCACGCCTGCCATGCGCAGCTTGTGGAGCGAAGAAAACAAACGCCTGCTCTGGCGGCGTATCTGGGTGGCCCTGGCCGAGGTCCAGGCAGAGTTTGGGCTGGTGACCCCCGAGCAGGTCGCGGACCTGCGTTCCCACATGGAACAAATCGACCTGCCGCGCGCCCTGGAGATCGAAACCGAGATCCAGCATGACCTGATGGCAGAGGTGCGGACCTTCGCCGAGCAGTCATCCATCGGCGGCGGGGTCATCCACCTGGGTGCGACCTCCATGGACATCGAGGACAACGCGGATGCCTTGCGCCTGCGCCTTGGCCTGGATCTTGTCCTTGCCAGCCTGGCGACCCTCCTGCGGACCCTGGCCGGACTGGTCGACAAGTGGTCGGCCACCCCCATCATGGCCTTTACCCACCTCCAACCGGCCGAACCATCCACGCTGGGCTATCGGCTGGCGCTCTACGGCCAGGACCTCCTAGGCGATTACCGCCAGTTGAGCGCCCTGCGGATGGCAGTCAAGGGCAAGGGCTTCAAGGGAGCCGTCGGAACGGGCGCGGCCTATGCCGAGCTGCTCGGGATGGATGAACTGGCCGGGTTCGAAGAGAAGCTCTCCAATAAATTGGATCTGCCCTTCTTCCCGGTCGCCTCGCAGGTCTACCCGCGCAAACAGGATTACGAGATCCTTTCCGCCCTGGCCGGGCTGGGCGCTTCACTCTACAAGTTCGCCTTCGACCTGCGCATCCTCCAATCCCCGCCGCTCGGCGAGTTGAGTGAACCATTCGGTGAGAAACAGGTCGGCTCCTCAGCCATGCCGTTCAAGCGCAACCCGATCCGCTCGGAGAAGATCAACTCGCTGGCCCGCTACCTGGCCGGCCTGCCGCGACTGGCCTGGGATAACGCCGCCCATACCCTGCTCGAACGCACCCTGGACGACTCAGCCAACCGGCGCATCCTCCTGCCGGAGGGTTTCCTGGCCGCCGACGAGATCCTGCGTACAGCCAACGGCATCCTTGCCAAATTGCGGGTGGATGAGACTGCCATTGCCCGTGACATGTCCATCTACGGGCCTTTCGCCGCCACCGAGCGGGTGCTGATGGCGCTTGTCAAGGCCGGGGCAGATCGCCAGGCCATGCACGAGCGCGTCCGGGTCAATGCCATGCAAGCTTGGGAAACGCTCAAGCGCGGCGAGGCCAATCCACTCATCGTCCTGCTCTGCCAGGACGCCGAGTTGACCAAGTATCTCTCGGAAAAGGAAATCCGCAGCTTGATGGACGCCCGGTCCCACATCGGGGATGCGCCGCGACGGTCGCAGGCCCTGGCAAAAACGATCCTGGATGCAGTCGAGGGCGAAGATTAAAAACAAAGAGCGGCTCACTGGGGGGGCCGCTCCGTTTTTATGGGACGACGATCAATGCGCCGCTTTGGTCTTCGCCTGAGGGGCCGGATCGTGAGAATCCATATCCGCCGAACCAAAGAGGATCGGTGCGAGACTCAAAAGAACGAAAAGGGCCGTCAGGATAAAGATAACGACGATGGTGAATGGGGACATGGCTTTCTCTCCTTTCTAAAACCTTTCTACCTATAATACGTTGTTGGGACCGCTTTGGTTCCCATTTGAATCATAAAACACCGGATGCATCCCTTTCGTTGCTTACAAATCCCAAACAAAAAAGCGCACCGTCTCAGGCGCGCTTTCTGTTCTCTCCACCCCAACGGGGCGGACGGTTTCAGTCTCAATAACCCATCGCGGTGAACATCTCGTCGTTTGTGGCGAATTTGTATTCCTCGGTCCCCAGCTTGCGGGCTTCGGCCACCTCGGCCTCTTCCAGCTTGGCGAGATGGGCCTTATCCACCAGGCGTTGATGGGTCTCTTCCAGACGCTGTTCGAACTTCTCGATCACGTTCTCCAGATCGCGCATCGGCGGCTGGGTCTGCAAATATGCCAAGACCGCCTGGGCGGCGTGTTCCCCATCCCGCCGGGCCACTCCCACCAGGCCAGTGCTGGCCTGGCGCGCCCAGCCAGCCAGGAAGACCCGCTCGATCGGCTGGTTGTTATCCGGGTTGGCAGCCTCGTAGGAAATGCCATCCACCGGGAAATGCGGCTGCGGAACCGCCATATAGGCATCGTTGAGGATCGGGATGCAGAAATCCTTGTCGACCGTATCGCCGATGGCGAAGATGATCGTATCTGCCTCGATCTGGCGGCTGTTGCCGGTCCCGCGGGCCTTGACGTTGCCGTCCACGGCCAGCAAGGTGTTGTCTTCGACTTTCAAGGCAGTGACACCGTTCATCCAGTCGCCCAGGATGCGGACAGGGGAAGCCAGGAACTCGAAACGGAAACGCGTTTCGGAAACAGGCGGGATGGCCTTCGGGACCGCATCCAGGAAGGCCGACTTGATCGGAACCACATCCTGGCCGGCCTTTTCCATGCACGGCTTGACACGGGCGAATTCGGCCTCCAACGCCGGGATGTCCAGGTTGGCTCCGACGGTTTCCATTTCCTTGCGGGTGAATTTGACCTCGCCAGGGCCGCGCCGGACCACCGCAATGACTTCCTCGACCTTGCGATCCCGGATGAGGTAATGGGCAACGTCCATCATAACGTTCCCGGCGCCAACCACGGCCACTTTCTTGCCCAGCAAGTATTTCTTGCTGCTGAAAGGCGGGAGCAGGTTGTAATGATAGACAATGTATTTGGCGTGATAGACACCGGGGAGGTTCTCGCCGGGAAGGCGCAACCACTTCGTACCCTGGGCCCCGGTGGTGACCAACACGGCCTGGAATCCCGACTCGAGCAGGTCTTCCAGAACGATATTCCCACCGCAGCAAACTGTGACGTTTCCGTAATAATCGATATTCCCCGAAGCCAGGATCTGCTTGAACTGGGACCGCAAGCCTTGCTTCATTTTCAGTTTATCCGGGTAGATGCCATATTCAGCCAATCCGCCCGGCTTGATGTCACGATTGAATAATATGACGTGCGCGCCCCCTTCGGCCAGTTTCCTTGCTGCGAAAAGTCCCGCCGGTCCAGCCCCTACGACGGCAACCATGTATTTCGGATCTTCCATCCCAATCTCCTATAAACTCGTAATGCGGCCTGAATTATAGCCGTTGGTCAAGCGGCGGACAAGGACAAATGTCCTGATGTATATAATATTCAAACGGCCCACATGTTTCACAGTCTATGCTATAGTTAATTATCGTGAAGGAGGCAGGCGATGAAACTACCCGACCTACCCGAAGAGCCAGCGAAACCCAACGCGGAAAAAACCGCGAAGCAAAAACCGAAAGTAGTTGTCCATCGAGGCGTGGCCGCCCATCAACCAGGTGAGGATGAACGAAAGCCCGCATCCTTGTTCGGGACGCGACCGACTCCCCATCCGGAGGGGCACGCACACGTCGAAGAGGCGCTCTCGCCTATGCCTTCCCCTGAACCTCCCGCCGACGTGAAGGCAGATCTTCCTCCAGCGGTTGAAAACAAACCCGAGGCGGAAGTTGAATCGCCTGAACCGCCTGCCCCGCGCCGCAACGGTCCCCCTGGAAAGGGCATCAATCCGGGCCTGCGGCTGCGCGCCTTCGAGGCCGCCGCAAAGAATGCCCCCCCGGCCAAAGTGCCGATGAAATACCGCCTGCGACCGAACCCCGAACTGACCCGCCGCGCTTACTGGGACGTGGCCGCGGCCCTTTCCCTGGGCATCAATGCCATCCTGGTCGGCGTCCTGCTCGTCATGGCCTTCCAAATCAAGGCCTTGAAGGGCACGGTCAACGGACTGTTGAGCGGTCTTTACGACAACTTCGTCGAGATGGATCGGGCCAGCATCACAACGACCATCACAGTCGATACACAGATCCCGCTCAATTTCAACCTGCCCGTCTCCCAGGATACCAGCGTCACCCTGACCCAAGCCGTGCCCATTCCAGGCACGTGGGTGGTGATCAACTCAGGCGGGCTCAGCATCAACGCCCCCGCCAGTGTGACCCTGCCGGCCGGGACCAACCTGCCGATCGCCCTGAATATGAACATCCCCGTTCAATTGAACGTGCCGGTCAGTCTGCAGGTACCGGTGAACATTCCCCTCAAACAGACCCAGCTCCACATCCCCTTTACCGGCCTGCAGCAGACCATACGTCCGCTGGTCTGCTCCTTTAATCGTAACGCCCAGTATCCGCAAGGGGTTTTTATCTGTACTCAGCACGACACACCAACACCCGGGACTCCATGACAAAAAACTTGACTGAAGTCACTTTAACCAATGGCCTGAAAGTCTTACTAAAAGAAATCCACACCGCCCCGTTGATCAGCTCCTGGGTCTGGTATCGCGTTGGCTCCAAGGACGAGCCATCCGGCCGGACCGGCATCTCCCACTGGTGCGAACACATGCAATTCAAAGGCACACCAAAATTCCCGGCCGCCAGCCTCGATCGGGATATTGCGCGTGACGGCGGGATGTGGAATGCCTTCACTTTCATGGATTGGACTACCTATCTGGAAACCATGCCGGCCGACAAAATCGGCCTCGGCTTGCGACTGGAAGCCGACCGAATGGTCAACAGCCTCTTCGACGAAAAGGAAGTGGCCTCCGAGCGGACGGTAGTCATCTCGGAAAGGGAGGGCAATGAGAACGAGCCGCTCTTCCAACTGGGTGAAGCGATCCAGAACGCCGCCTTCCGTGTCCACCCGTACCATCACGAGGTCATCGGCGACCTGGCAGACTTGCATTCGATGACCCGGGACGATCTCTACGCTCACTACAAAACTTATTACCTGCCGAACAACGCCGTCATGGGCATAGCCGGCGACTTCAAGACCGCCGAGATGCTCGGCCGCATTCGTGAACTCTTCGAGCCCATCCCGGCCGGCCCGACCCCGCCGCGCCTGGGCCGCCCCGAGCCTGCTCCGACCGGCGAACATCGCCTGACGGTCGAGGGACCGGGCGAGACAACCTTCATCCAGGTCGCCTACCGGGCTCCGGCAGGGGACGATCCCGAATTCTACCCGCTGACCGTCCTGGACAGCCTGCTGGCCGGTCCGAGCAGCCTGAACATCTTCGGGGGCGGTGGGCTCTCGAACAAGACCTCCCGGCTTTATCGCGCCCTGGTCGACAAGGAACTGGCCGTGGCGGTCGGCGGGAGCGCCATCACGACCATAGACCCATTCCTTTACAGCACCACAATCACGGTCCACCCTTCCCGCAAACCGGAAGAGGCCCTGGCGGCTTTCGACGATGAGGTCAAACGTATCCAGGACACGGTCGTGCCTGCCGAGGAGATCGCCAGGGCTATCAAACAGGCGCGCGCCTTATTCGCCTATCACAGTGAAAACATCACCAGCCAGGCTTCCTGGCTGGGTCATGCAGAAATGTTCGCTTCCTACGATTGGTTCCTGACATACCTTGATAAACTGGCGAAAGTTACCCCGGCAGACCTGCAGAAGGCCGCCCAGAAATACCTGCGTGCCCAAAACCGGGTCGTTGGAATCTACCAGCCGACCGGGAGCGGGGAGGCGGCATGAAAAGCACCCGGTACACATCCCCCTCTGGTAATCCACATTCCCTGCCCGGGTCTGACGACATCACCCGGGTCGTCCTCCCGAACGGGATCACTGTCCTGGTGCGGGCCAACTTCAACAGCCCTTCCGTCGTGCTTGGCGGGTACCTCGGCTGCGGCAGCCTGTTCGATCCGGACGAAAAGCTCGGGTTGGCTGACTTCACCTCCACAGCTTTGCTGCGTGGTACACAGACCCGCGACTTCCAGCAAATATTCGACTCCCTGGAATCTGCCGGCGCCAGCCTTTCATTCAGCGCGGGCGTGCATACGGCCGGGTTCACCGGCCGGTCGCTGTCGGAAGACTTGCCGCTCCTGCTCGACATGTTGGCTGACGCCTTGCGCCGCCCGATCTTCCCGGCCGAGCCGGTCGAACGCCTGCGGGCCCAGTTCATGAGCGGCCTGGCCCAACGCGCCCAGGATACTGCCGAAATGGCCTCGATCACCTTCGACCAAATCGTTTACGCAGGCCATCCATATGCCCGGCCTGATGAAGGCTGGCCGGAGACCATCCAGGCGATCACCCGTGACGACCTGGCTGAGTTCCATCGGACCCATTATGGGCCGCGGGGCATGGTCCTCGTCATGGTCGGCGCAACGGATCCGAAATCTGCCCTCGAAGGTGTGACCCATGCCCTGGGCGATTGGACCAACCCATCCCAGGCGGAGCCGCCTGCCCTGCCGCCGCTCCGACCGCTGGCTGGGGTCGTCACCCGCAAGTTCAAGATCGCCGGCAAGTCCCAGTCTGACCTTGTCATCGGGACCGCCGGACCGCTCCGCAAGGACCCCGAATTCATGGCTGCGTCTCTGGGAAACTCCGCCCTGGGTCAGTTCGGCCTGGGTGGGCGCATCGCCGATGTGGTCCGCGAGAAGTCGGGCCTGGCCTATTACGCTTACTCGTCTCTCAACGCCGGGATCGGTCCGGGATCCTGGGACGTCAGTGCAGGTGTCAATCCGGCCAATGTCCAGAAAGCCCGCGACCTAATTTTCAAGGAAATCACCCGCTTCGTCGAAAAAGGGGTGACCGCGGACGAACTGGCCGACAGCCAGTCCAATTTCATCGGCCGCCTGCCGCTTTCGCTCGAATCCAATGCCGGGGTGGTCAACGCCTTGCTGAATATCGAGCGGTATGATCTGGGGCTGGACTATTACCGCCGCTACCCCGACCTGGTCCGGGCGGTCACTCCCGAAGCCATCCTGGCAGCCACCCGAAAATACCTCGACCCGGCGCACCTTGCCATCGCCATTTCCGGACCGTAACCATGCTGTTAAAAACCGGTATCGATCTGATCGAAATCCCCCGCATCCAGGCAGCCTTTGAACGCCACGGAGAACGCTTCCTGAAACGCGTTTTCACCGAGTTGGAAGTCTTCGAATGTCGCGGCAGGGCGGAAGCGCTGGCAGTACGGTTTGCCGCCAAGGAGGCGGCCAGCAAAGCCCTGGGAACCGGGATTGGACCGATCACCTGGCGGGAGGTGGAGACGCTTCATAAATGGAGCGGGGAGCCGTACCTCGTCCTGCATGGCTCAGCGGAAAGGATCGCCAGAGAGCAAGGGTTGACGACCTGGGCAGTCAGCTTGAGCCACAGCCGCGAGCTGGCCACTGCCGTCGTGGTGGCAACCGGCGATTGAGGACTTGATAGAAGAATCGAAAATCTCCACGGCCGTCGCGTGGAGATTTTCATTTCGACGGATTTCCCCCTTGCGCGTGTTGTATGACAGGCTATGAGTCCTTGTCTTCGGTGCCAATCCACAGATGGCCTGGAAGGATCGCCCGGTTCGGGCGGACGGCCACCTTCCCGGCTAAGCCATCCAGGAGGTCCGGGCGGGGTTCTCCGAGCATGGACGGGTGGACTAGGCAAAGATCGGCGATCAAACCGTACTTCTGGCGATAGTAATCAGCAGCTTTGGCAACCTTGACGGTCAGGGCAATATGAGGATCGTTATCGAACCATAACATACCGACATTCATGACAAATCTCCTATCTGACAGGCGGGAGGAAAAACTCCAGCCAGCTATTTTTCTGAAGTAAACCGAATTGAGTGCCGGGAATCAATCCCGACAGGTCGATGGGACGGTCTTCCAGCAATAAGCGGGCATTGTGGGCATTCTTGACCGGGCCGAGAATGCGGGTGCGGAAATAAGCCAACCAGAGCTGCAATTGTGCCAGGCGTCCGGGATTGACCGAGACGACCGGCCAGATATGCCGTTCGGGGCCGCACATCAGCAACCAGCGTAAATCATGCTGGAAATGGAACCCCCCACCGACGAGGAGATCGAGCCCGTCGACGATGAGCATGACCGCCTGACGGGTCTCCGCCATTCCATCCGCCCACCCTACCAGCCGGGAGAGGAATTCCTGGCTGGATGGATGATATGCCGGCCAGACTCCCAGGCAATTGGGAAGAGCGTCCAGGCCTTTCCATTCCTCCGGGAAGGGGGTGACGACGCCAAATTGGATATCCCCGGGATCCTGCAGGTCCGAAGCTCGCGCCAGGGACTGGAGGAAGAAGGTTTTGCCCGTGCCGCCGTCTCCGGCGACCAGGAGCGGCCCAGGCGCGGGATCGTACAAATCGAAGAGAAGCGGCAACCCATCGTTTGCCATCCCCAACAGGAGGGATCCGTCCGGGAGGATGGCTGTCTCAGGCTCGGGGAACTCAGGCATGGGCTCCACAGTCTCCGCCACACTCGGGTACTTTTCCGGATGGAGTTCGGCCTGGATTTCCTGGTAAGATTGAAGGGCAAGAAGGAATTGATCGGTAGTTGACATTATCGCGCTCTTTCTGCAAATTAGAACATGTGTTCTTATATTAGCACGCATGTTCTAGGTTGTCAAGTATTTTACAAATATGTCGGTTCCTAGGATCGATTTTCATCAGCGACGATCCAAACAGATTCATTCCGGCCTGAACCACACAGGATGTGCCCATGCTTCCTCCCGCTTCTTTCCATAAACTCATCCTGCCGTCCGGCGAATCCGCCTGGATCCCGGAGGATGTGGAGCTCCGCATCCCCGATACAACCAGCCTGGCTGCCGCCGACCTGCATTACCTGATCTACATTCCCTGGCGCTCCAGCTACGTCGAGCTGATCGAGCCAGGCTATCGGGATTTCTTCCAGGTTGTCCTGCCCTATTTGCATACGCGCACTACCGACGTTCATGTGGCGACTTGTTTTCCGTTCATCAGGGAACTGATCCAGGCTGCAAGCGAACCGGTCGACGAGCAAGTCGTGCGGATCGCCTTCCTCCTCCACGACTCAGGCTGGAGCCAAATGAGCGATGTCGAGATCGCCCACAGCCTGGGCGTCCAGGGACTGAGTCTCTCCGGGGAAGCGATCAACCCCAAAGCGCGGCACGCCGTACTCGGTCAGGCGGTGGCGGAAAAGGTCCTTGGGGAGTATGAATTCCAACCAACCCTGTCCGGGGCCCAGAAGGATATGATCTACCAGGCTATCCTCTTCCACGACAAACCGGAGGAACTGGCAGCCAGCGGGGAAATCCCGCCCAGCCTCAAGCTGGTATGCGATGTGGATCACCAATGGTCGTTCACCCACGCAAATTTCTGGCAGGACACCGTCAGAAAAGGCAACCGCCCCGACGAGTACCTTGCCAATCTGGGCAGGGACCTGGAGAGCTACTTCGTCACGGAAGCAGGCAAACAAAAGGCCCGGCACCAGTTGGAAGAGCGCCAGCGGGAAGTGGAGGCGTGGTCAAGGCTTGGTTGAACGGGCCTGTTTTCGAATCAGCAAAGTCGATTTCCATCCCGCCGCGACCCGCCGGGATTATTTGTATATACGACTTTCGTTCAAATTCGGGGGATCGGATTAACCCTGCCTGAGAGTCTTCCTGAACCGCGCTCCAGTTTGCTTGACATCTCTTTTTGGATGGGTATAATGATGAATACCCCTATTTCTAACAATATTGAAAGGAGGCTCCCCCACAAAATTCAATTCCCGGTCCGTTTTTCACATTCTTTGAATCAACCATAGTGATGAATCAAGAGGAGAAATATGAATCGCCAAAGATGGTTTAGTATCGCCGCAATTTTGGTTGCGGCAAGCATGATCTTTGCCGCCTGTGGAACCACCCCCACTGCCGCTCCGACCACTGCCCCGGTTGCAACCGAGGCACCGACCGTTGCCGCCGCTCCCACTGCGACGACCGCAGCTTCCAATCCGGATACCATCATTATCGGTACCACGGACAAAGTCGCCAGCCTCGATGCGGCTGATGCCTATGCAACCCATGACTGGGAAGTGATCAAGAACATCAGTGACGGCCTCCTGACCTGGAAGCCCGGCACGACCGATCTGGAACCGGATCTGGCCACCGACATGGGAACGATTTCACCTGACGGTCTGACCTATACCTTCACCCTGAAGGACGGCATCAAGTTTGGTGACGGCACCCCCCTGGACGCCACGATCTACGCCGCCCAGCTCAACCGCCTGCTCACCATCGGCCCCAAGTGCCCGAACGATGTGGCCGACACCCTGGCCGTTCCGTACGTCAAGAGCATCACCGCTCCGGACGCCAAGACGATCGTCTTCCAGCTGACCAAAACGATCGCCTTCTTCCCGCAGATCCTGGCTGGCGCTCCCTACACCGCCACCGATCCGGCCATCTTCAAGGCCGATGCCTGCAACCTGTTCCCGACCGCCCCTGTCTATGGCGTGGGCGCCTGGTACATCGACAGCTACAATCCCGATGAGCAGATGGTCCTCAAGCCGAATCCCTACTACACCGGCGACCTGAAGCCGACTGCCAAGCAGGTCATTGTGCGCTTCTACTCGGATGCCAATACGATGGCCCTGGCCGTCCAGAGCGGCGAAATCGATGTCGCCTGGCGCATCCTCTCCCCCGATCAGCTGACCCAGCTTAAGGGCGTCTCCAACCTGACGGTTGGGACGATCAACGGTGGTGCCATCCGCTACCTGATCCTGAACCACACCATGAAGCCGTTCGATGATCCGAACGTGGACAAGGCGATTGCCTCCGTGATCGACCGCAACGAGATTGCCGACACCGTCTATGCCGGTCAGGTCAACCCGCTGTTCTCGATGGTCCCGCCCGGATTCCTGGGCGCCACCCAGGCGTTCGATACAATGTACACTGCCCCGAACATCGACCAGGCCAAGAAGTACCTGGAAGCCTCCGGCTACTCCGCCTCGAACCCGGTCAAGATCGATCTCTGGTATCCGCCCGAGCATTACGGCGCTTCGACGGCTGCCTGGATGCAGATCATCAAGAAGCAGATCGAAGCCACCGGTGAGGCCCAGGTCAACCTGCAGGCTCAGGAATGGAGCACCTACGCTCCCGCACTGACCGGCGGCAAGTCCTATGGCGCCGGCGTCCTGGGTTGGTTCTTCGACTATCCTGACTCGTCCAACTACCTCGACCCGTTCGTGTTCAACCGCGGCGAAGGCACCAATGTGACGCTCCCCGCCTCGGGCAGCCTGAACGGCACGCCGATCAATGACAAGGCCAAGCAACTGGTCGACCTGCTCAACCAGGCTGACAGCGAGACCGACCTGACCAAGCGCGCCGACCTGTACAAGCAGGCGCAGGACCTGTATGCCGATCTGGTGGTCACCATCCCGCTGTTCTACCAGGCGGAGCACGTGGTCTACCAGAGCTACATCAAGGGCTCTTCCTCCTACGCTTCACCCGAGACCTTGAACATCGGCCCGAACATCCTGTTCTACTACTCTCTCATCACCAAGAGTAGCCAGTAAGCTTATACTATAACGATAGGGGCGGGAGCAATTCCCGCCCCTATCCTCAATTCTCCCAATCCGACAAAACCGTGTCCCCAATCGCAATCATTGCCCTTATTATTGGCGTCCCGTCCGTGCTCCTGCTGGCGTACGTATTCGCCCGCGGCTCGACGGGTCTTCGCCGCTACATCCTGACGCGCATCGTCCTGACCCTGCCGATGATCTTCATCCTAGCAACCATGGTCTTCTTCATCCTGCGCATCCTCCCGGGTGATCCGGTTTCGTCGGCTCTGGGACCCAAAGGCACGCCGGAGATGATCGCCCACATTCGGCAAACGCTCGGCCTCAACGATCCCTTGATCGTTCAGTATGGGCGCTTCCTGTGGAACATGGTGACCCTGCGCTTCGGGAACTCCCTCGTCGGCGGCCACCGTCCGATCATCGACGAGATGAGCGAACGATTCCCGGCCACGCTGGAGCTGATCATCCCGGCCTCCATCCTGGCCCTCTTGATCGGGATATTCGGTGGGGCGCTGGCAGCTTCCAAGCGCAAAAAGGCGCTCGACTTCTCCCTGCGAATTTATTCGGTGATCATCTATTCCCTGCCGGTGTTCTGGTTGGGACTGATCCTGCAGCTCTTTTTCGGAGTCCGGCTCAAATGGCTGCCGATCTCCGGCCGCATCGACGCGATCATCGGCACTTCTCTGAAAACGGTCACCAACATCTATAGCATCGATGCCTTGATTTCCGGCAACTGGCCGGCCTTCCTTTCGGTGCTGCAGCACCTGGTCCTGCCGACGATCACCCTGGGACTCATCCTCTCGGGCGTTTTCGTACGCATGACCCGCATCAATGTCATCGAAACGCTGCACTCGGATTACATCTCGGCGGCCCGGGCGCGCGGCATTCGCGAACGGGTGCTGATCTACGGCCATGCGCTCAAGAATGCCATGATCCCGGTCATCACCCTCATCGGCCTGCAAGTCGCCATCCTGCTGGCCGGAGCCGTCCTGACCGAGACGGTTTTCTCATGGCCGGGGATGGGCAGCTACCTGGTGGAGCGCATCTCCGCCCGGGATTACACCGCCGTCCAGAGCGTCATCACCGTCTTCGCCATGCTGGTTGCCCTGATCAGCCTGGCGGTGGACGTCATCTACTCCCTCGTCGATCCCCGCGTGAGGTACTAAACAGTGGCAAAAACCAAGGAACAACCTCCTGAAGCCCTTCCCGAAGGCACCACTTGGGAAGTGGAACTCAAACGGGTCGGTTTCGTCCGCCGACTCTTCATGGCCCGCCGCTGGTACGGCGCCGACTGGTGGTTCGTGGCTATTTCCGCCGTGCTGGTCGTCGCCTTCATTTTCATCGCTTTCTTTCCGGGCGTCTTCACCCCTTATGCCCCGGATGCGCTGGTAGGACCGAGCTTCCTGGCGCCGGGCGCCCAGGTGGATTTACCGATCCTCGTCGTCCTGAAGGATTCACCGATCAACAAATTACAGGACCTGGCCGTCGCCCCAGGGGCTGACCGTCCGACCGTGGCGGTCGTTCAAGGCCTCCCGACCGCCGGGGCTCTTAATGAAGCCGCCCAGAAGATCGACGGAGAGATCAAGAATCAACCCGCCGGCTTGCGCCTGCGCCCGATCATCGATCGTTACCCCGATCTTGAAGGCGTCCTGCAGGCGGTTGTTAACAAGACAGACGTAGCCGCGGTCGTCCAAACGACGGAATTCAAGCGGGTCCAGGCCCAATTCCCGACCCTGCGGGAAGCCACATCCGTGACCGGTGAAACGGCAACCGCCGGCGGGTTCATCCTGGGAACCAACGATATCGGCCAGGACGTCCTGAGCCGGTTGCTCTGGGGGACGCGCATTGCCCTGATCATCGGTTTCAGCTCCTCCCTGGTTTCCCTGTTCCTGGGTGTGCCGCTGGGTCTCCTGGCCGGCTTCGTCGGCGGGACCTTCGACCGGCTGCTGAGCCTCCTGATGGACAGCCTGTATGCCTTCCCCGGCCTGATCCTGGCCATCGCCATCACCGCCGTGCTCGGCCCGAGCATGTTCAATATCATCATCGCCATTTCCGTGCTCTACATTCCAACCTACTACCGCATCGTCCGCGGCCAGACCCTTTCCGTCAAGGAGGAGGTCTACGTCGAGGCCGCCAAGAGCATCGGAGCACGCAGCCTGGAAATCCTCCAGCGCTATATCTTCCCGAACGTCATCCCGTCCGTGGCAATCATCTTCTCGGTCAACGTGGCGGATGCCATCCTGACCGGCGCCGGGCTGTCCTTCCTCGGCTTGGGCCTTCCGCCCACCATGGCAGATTGGGGCATCGACCTTGCCCGCGGCCAGCGCTTCATCCAGACTGCCTGGTGGATGATCACCTTCCCCGGCCTGGCCATCCTGCTGGTGGTGCTCGCCTTCACGCTGATGGGTGAAGGCCTGATGGAAATCTTCAACCCACGATTGAGAGACCGCTGATGTCCGACGATATCCTTTATTCCGTTCGCAATTTGACCGTCGAATACAAGACCCGCGGCGGCAATGTACGCGCCGTCGACGATGTCTCGCTGGACATCCGCCGGGGCGAGATCCTTGGCCTGGTCGGCGAATCCGGCTGCGGCAAATCGACCCTCGGCAAGGCCTTGATGCGCCTGCATGACGGTCCCGCCAGCATCACCGGCGGCGAATTGTGGTTCGATGGCCGCGACCTGATGAGCCTGTCGATGCGCGAAATGCCTGACATCCGCGGCGCCGAGATCGGCATGGTCTTCCAGGACCCGATGACTTCCCTTAATCCGGTCGAACGCATCCTCGACCATCTGACCGAAACGATCCACACCCACGAGCCCGAAACCAGCGACGCGGCCGCCCGCAAGCGCGCCGAGGAATTGGTCGAGCGCCTGGGCATCCGCCGGGAGCGTCTCAAGGAATACCCCCACCAGATGTCCGGCGGGATGCGCCAGCGCGTCATGATCTCGCTGGCCCTGGCACTGCGGGCCAAGCTGGTCATCGCCGACGAACCCACCACATCCCTGGACGTAATCGTCGAAGCGAAATTCCTCGACTTGCTCAAGGAACTCCAAAAAGAATTCGGGCTGACCATCCTGCTCATCACCCACAATATCGGTGTGGTGGCCGAAGTGGCCGACCGGGTGGCCGTCATGTACGCGGCCAAGATGGCCGAAGTCGGCACCGCCCGGGACGTCTTCGCCGACCCAAAGCATCCCTACACCCAGGGCCTGCTGAAATCGGTGCCAAACATCAAGCTGGACGGTGGGGAGCTGTACAAGATGGGCGGCGAACCGCCCAGCCTCCTCCATCCACCCAGCGGCTGCCGTTTCCATCCGCGCTGTCCCTTCGTGATGGACATCTGCTCGAAGGAAGATCCCGCGTTCGAGCCGGTCGCCAACGGTCACTTGGCTTCGTGCTGGATATACCAGAAAGCCAGCGCCGTTAAAACTTCGGGCAAGCAGGAGGTCCGCCATGGCTAGACCGAACCTGCCCGCCGCCAGAAACAAATCGGACCGAGTCGCCATCGCGGGCGAAGACCTGATCCGGGTCGAGGATTTGCGCAAACACTTCCCGGTCCAAAGCGGTTTCCTGGCCTCCCTGCTCAACCGCGGACATATCCCCGCCGTCAAAGCGGTGGACGGGGTCAGCTTCACCATCAAGCGCGGCGAGGTCTTCGGCCTGGCCGGGGAAAGCGGTTCCGGGAAATCCACCGTCGGGCGGCTGGTCCTGCGCCTGCATGAACCCACCTCCGGCAAGGTGGTCTTCGACGGCGTCGACCTCGAAAGCCTTTCTTCCGAGGAGATGCGCCGGATGCGCTCGCGCATGCAGATCGTCTTCCAGGACCCACTTGCCTCGCTCAACCCGCGCATGACCCTGGGACAGGCCATCGAGCATCCGGCCCAGATCCACATGCCTGAATTCACCCCGGCGGACCGCCGCAAACAGGTATTGGAGATCCTCCACGCCGTGGGGATGAACCCCCCGGAAGCATATTACGACCTCTTTCCGCACCAGATCTCGGGCGGGCAGCGCCAGCGCGTCGTGCTGGCCCGCGCCCTGGTGACCTTCCCTGAATTCATCGTGGCGGACGAGCCCATTGCCATGGCCGACGTTTCCGTCCGGTCGATCCTGCTCGACCTGATGATGAAAATGAAGGAAGAGTTCGACCTGACCTACCTGTTCATCACCCACGACCTGGCCACCGCCAAGTATGTCTGCGACCGGATCGCCATCATGTACCTGGGGAAGCTGTGCGAGGTCGGTCCGCTGAAGGAAGTCTACGAGCATTCCGCCCACCCCTACACCCGGGCCCTCCTGGAAGCGGTCCCCGTGCCGGACCCGCTCTACCGGCGCACCGAGCCCATGCCGGCCGGCGAAATCCCGAATGCCATCAATCCGCCGTCGGGCTGCCATTTCCACCCCCGTTGCCCGCTGGCCAAGGAGATCTGTTCGGCGGAGGAACCGCCTTTGCGGGAGATCCGTCCGGGACACCAGGTGGCCTGCCACTTTGCAGAAGAGCTGCTCAAGTAAACGAGAACCGCACGGATGGAACGCACATCCGTGCGGTTGATTCTCCGCCTTTCCATGATCCGCTGGAGGATGTTACGACAAAAAAACGGTCGCCCAAGGATTCCCGCCCCTGTCCGGAACGCCGGCTCCAAGCGCCGCTCCTGCCGTTCCTGGCCGTACTGTTCGGGCTGCTCTACCTCCTGACGGGGTTCCGCGGCTGGCTGATCTTCCTGATCGGGACCGCCGGCGCCTGGCTGTTCGCAGCCGGCTGGGTCATGGCCCTGGAGCGTGGGTTGGGCATCCAGAGAAAAATCCATCTCGCCTGGGCGCGGGTCGGGGATTCGGTGCCCGAGGAAATCATCATCACCAATACAAGCCGCCTGCCGGCCATCTGGGTGGAGATCATCGACGAATCGGATTCGCTCGCCGACCCGATCCGGCTGGTCTCGGACGTGGAGGCGCGCGCCTCCCGCCGGCGCCACCCGATCCACCAGTTCAGGCGGCGCGGCGTGTATACGCTCGGACCGACCCGCCTGCAGACCGGCGACCCGTTCGGGATTTACGCCCTGACCCTGCACGACCCGCATTCCAGCACCATCCTGGTCACCCCACCCCGGCTCGCCCTCGACCGCCTGCGCATTACCCCCGGCGGTTGGGCGGGCGACCGCCAGCGCCGTCGCCGATCCCTGGAACGTGAGATCAGCGACGCCGGCGTGCGCGAATACCAGGCGGGCGACAGTCTGCGGCGCATCCATTGGCGCGCCTCGGCCCACTCCGACGACCTGATCGTCCGCCAACTCGAGTCGGCAACATCGGATGACTGGTGGATATTCGTCGACCTGGAAGCTTCCGCCCAGGCCGGGACCGGGCAGGACTCCACCCTGGAGCTTTCCATCGTTCTGGCAGCCTCCCTGGCCGGACGAGGGCTGAGGGAAGGCCGCCGGGTGGGTTTGGCCCTGGCCGGGCCAAAGCTGGTCTGGATGGAGCCGCGTTCCGACCCGGCCCAGCGCTGGCGGGTTCAGCGCGCCCTGGCCGTCGCCGGGCCGGGTGAGCGATCCCTGGCCCAGTTAATGAGCCTCGGCCGGCCCGCCCAGGCCGCCAGCCTGATCGTGATCACCCCGACGTCCGATCCGGCCTGGGTGGCGGCCGCCGGGCAAGCGGTCAGCAGCCGGCTCACAGTTCTCCTGGTCGACCCGCTCGAATTCGGCGGCCTCCAGGGGCAGGATCGGCTGTCTTCCGTCCTGGCTCACAACGGGATCGCCCACGCCAACATGCCGCGGGTCCTGCTCGAGGAAGCCTACGCCCCCTCCGGCCGGGCCGGGCCCGGCCGCATGGGCAGGCCGGAATCCAGCCAACGCTACCTGGAAAAAGGGGAGGCGGCATGGCAGAGCATGGATTGAGCACCCGGATCTCCCCTTCGAGAGGCGCCGGGGAGATTCTCATCCTGGCCCTGCTCTTCGTCATCCTGGCGGCGGCCCTCGCCGGGCTGACGGTCGCGCTGCAGGGTCCGGACTGGGTTGCCCTTTCCCTGAGCCTGCTGCTTGCCCTGCTCCTGGCATGGGGACTGGCATACCTCCGTCAACCTGCCATCCGGGCTGTGCTGATCCTGCTCCCGGCCGGGCTGCTTTTCCTGCTGCTCATTCCGGGCGGGTTGGCCGGGAAACTGGCCGGCCTCGCCATGGAATCGGCCCGCCGCCTGATCGGGCTGCTGCCCTTCTACAAAAGCGTGCGGGGCAATCCGCAGCAATTGAACATTTTGCTCGGCGACCTGGCGAAATCCATATCCGTCCTGCTCCAACGGGTGGAGGCCTGGACAAAAGCCCTGGCCTCCGGGAAACCGGCTTACGATCCGGTGGCTGCCACGTTGGTCTGGAACGGACTCGTTTGGATCGTCGCCGCCTGGGCCGGCTGGATCGTCGAAGCCCGCCGGAACGCCCTGCTGGCCGTCTCGCCGGCCGTGCTGCTCAGCCTGGGAACGCTGTCTGCGAGCCAGCGGTTGTTTCCCGGCCTGTATCTGGTGTTGGGGTTTACCCTGTTGCTCACGGCAGCCGTCCAGCAGGGCAGCCGCCAGCGAGGTTGGAATACCAAGGGGGTGGCGTATCCGGCCCGCAAGGGCCGCCAGATCCTCAACAGCGCCCTGTTCGCCAGCCTGCTCCTGGTGGGCCTTTCCGCCGCCCTGCCATCCCTCTCGGTCCAGCGCATCCGCCACTGGATCGACGAGCTGCGCAGGCCCGCTGAACAGGCGCACGGCAGCCTGGCGCAGTCCCTGGGTGTCCTGCCTGGTGGCACCGCAGTGCCGGACGAGTTCCGGGCGGCGCGCAGCCCCGGGCTGCCGCGCGACCACCTGATCGGCTCGGGGCCGGAGCTGTCGGACCGGGTGGTCATGACGGTCGGCGTGGAAAACCTGGCAGCGCTTTCCCAAAACGGCCAGCCCCTGCCTCTCTACTGGCGCGGTTTCACTTATGACGTCTATACCGGACAGGGTTGGAACTCGAGCGATACGACCACTGAAACGCTGGCGGCAAACGAACCCCTGCAGCCAGGCCAGGCCGCCAGCCACATCCCGGTCCAGCAGGATTTTTCCCCGGTCGAGAACCTGGGTGGGACGATCTACGCGGCCGGCGAGCCGGTGACCGCCAACCTCCCGAGCTTGGCTGCCTGGCGCTCGACCGGCGACCTGTTCGGGATCGGCAGCGCTCATTCGACCGCTTACCAGATCATCTCCCTTGTCCCGGTGGCAGACGAACAAACCCTGCGCCAGGCCGGGGAAATCTACCCGGACTGGGTCCGGGAACGCTTCCTTGCGCTTCCGCCCGAAATTCCGGAGCGAGTCAAGGCCCTGGCGCTCCGCCTGACCGCCGAGGCCCTCACGCCCTATGACCGGGCGGTGGCGATCGAGGAGTATCTGCGCACGTTTCCGTACACGCTCGATGTGCCTTACCCACCCCAACAGCGGGACGTGGTCGATTATTTCCTGTTCGACCTGAAGAAAGGCTACTGCGACTACTTTGCCACGTCGATGGTCGTCCTGGCGCGCGCCGCCGGCATCCCGGCTCGCCTGGCGGTTGGGTACGCCCCCGGGACCTTCAATCTCAACTCGCGGCGTTTCGTGGTCACGGAGGCGGACGCGCACTCCTGGGCCGAAGTCTATTTCCCGGGGATCGGCTGGATGCCGTTCGAGGCCACCCCCTCCCGCCCAGCCCTGGACCGCAGCCAGCCGCTCCCGGCGGAAACGCCGCCGGCCATCATCCCGTCCGCTCTGCCGGCCGGACAGCCGGCGGCGGGCAGGCCCTGGGCGCTTTTCCCTGCCAGCCTGATTGCCCTGGCAGCGCTGCTCGGGCTTGCGTGGCTTGGCCTGGACGATTACCGCTTGCGCCGTCTTCCCGGTCCATTGGCGGCAGCCGAGGTCTACCGGCGGATGCGCCGGCACGCCCTCCGCCTGGGGCTGCGCACGGAGAGGGGCATCACCCCGTTCGAATTTTCGGCCGCATTCAGCCGGCGGCTCGCCGAGCTGACCGGCTTCGGCAAAAACGATCCGGTGGAGGCCGTCCAGGCTCTCCTGCGGGAGATCGTCCTGGCCAGTTATCGTCCTTCCGAGGCGCAGGCGGGTCCGCTGGCCGGGCACTGGCTTCGCCTGCGCTGGCGGCTGTGGCTGATCCGGATCCGGAAAGCCGCCGGCCGGAACAGGGCCGGTCGCTCTTCCCAAATCGGTCGGACGGTTGCATAATCCACTCAAAGAGAGAAGGCTTCCTCATGACCCCTCAAAAAACGGGCAGGATAAAAAACGCCGACTCGGTGCGGGAATTCGCCGGGGCCGTGATCGACAACGTCGAGAAAGTCATCGTCGGAAAACGTCCGGTCATCGAGCAGTTGCTGCTTGCTTTGCTATGCGAAGGACACGTGCTGATCGAGGATGCCCCCGGCACCGGCAAGACCATGCTGGCGCGGGCCCTGGCGGTCAGCACCGGCCTGGAGTTCAAGCGGGTCCAATGCACCCCCGACCTGCTGCCGAACGACATCACGGGCGTTTCGGTCTTCAACCAGAAATCCCGCGAGTTCGAATTCCGCCCCGGTCCGGCATTCAGCCAGGTCCTGCTCGCCGACGAGATCAACCGGGCCACGCCCCGTACCCAGAGCGCCCTGCTGGAAGCCATGGGCGAGGCCCAGGTCAGCGTGGACGGGGTCACTTATCCGCTGCCGAAGCCCTTCCTCGTCCTGGCCACCCAGAACCCGATCGAGTTTGAAGGGACCTTCCCCCTCCCCGAGGCCCAGCTGGACCGGTTCCTGCTCCGGCTGAGCCTGGGCTATCCGGAGGGCGGCGCCGAGGACGCCATGCTGCAGATGCAGCAGCTTGCCCACCCGATCGATCGCCTCGGCCGCGCCGCCGACGGCAAGCATCTCCCCGAGCTGCAACAGCAGGTGCGAAAAGTGCAGGTTGTGGAGGGCGTGCGCCGATATATCCTCAACCTGGTCCATGCCACCCGGGAGCATCCCGCCCTGAGCCTGGGAGCGAGCCCGCGCGGCAGCCTGGCGTTGTTCCACACCGCCCAGGCGCGCGCTGCCCTGGACGGGCGGGATTACGTCATCCCCGACGACGTGAAATCCGTGGCGGCGGCCTGCCTGGCCCACCGCATGGTCATCAACCCGGAGAATGCCCTCAGCGGGGAGACGACTGTCGGCGTGGTCGAAGAACTGCTCAAACAGGTCGAAGTGCCGCTGCTCAGCCGGCAGGCCTGAACGGAAAGGCGGGATCGGATCAGGAATAATCGTGTAAGATTAACCGAGCCAAATTACAGGTAAGCTTTTCTTTATCCGCAGGGTCATCCCAACTCATCCCGATTTCATTCCGACCGGAGAACCCCATGGAAACCTATCCGCTCCTGCTCGTGCTGTTCGACTTCCTGCCAACGTTTGCCTTCCTGGCTGGCGGCCTGTACCTGGTGCGCATGGTGCGCCTCGGCCGTGGAAAATCGATGGGATGGCTGGCTTTGGCCGGCGTTTTGTTGGTATTCGCCGGCGGTTTTTCGAAAGCACTCTGGAAGCTGATGGTCACCGCAGCCTCGGTCGATCTTCAATGGCTGGCCCAGGTGCAGTTCGTCCTGTCTGCGATAGGCTTCCTCGGGCTGTTTGGCGCGGTTCTGTCCCTGGTCCGCCGGGACGGGAAGGGCGGTCCGGTCCTGGCCATAGCGAGCTGGAAGATTCCCTTCCTGTTCGTCATGACCGTCGCAAGCCTGGGCGCCGAGGGCATCCTGGCCTACCTGGCTTTCAAACGCAAGGTGCTGCCAGCCGCGGTCGGCCTCGTTCTTGGCGTCCTGGGAATCCTGGGGATGGGCGCCCTGGCCAGCGCGGACCAGACCCTGGCAATGCAATGGGTGGAGGAGACGGTCAACACGATCGGCCAGCTCGGGTTCATGCTGGGCTGCATCTTTCTCTACCGGGACTGCAAAACCGCCGGCTGCGAAAAGCCAGCCGGAGATTGAAACGGCAATTCCGCGAAACGCTTCTTCAGCTAAAAACCGAAACGCCCGGCAAGCCGGGCGTTTTCGATTACCGATAAATCAACGATAAAGGAGCGGAGGAAGCCTAACCTTTAATCTGGTTGACCCCGGCCTTGGTGATGTAGATCTCACGTTGGACTGCCCGGGCCGCGTAACCTTCGGCCAGCACATACCTGGTGATCTCGTCGAACATCCTGTCATCCATGCGCACGCCTCGTTCGACGTCATCGATCCGGACGGCTTTGGTCTTCGAGGTGGCGCCATGGGAGTAGAGGAACTTGAGATAAGCCTTGATCTTCGATTCTTTGACATCCAGAATGTTCATCGCCAGGCTCCTTTCGAATTGATCATACCCCAGCCTGGGATGGGCCACAATCGACAAATTGACCACTTTTCGGTGAAAATCTACCCGTATTTTTTCCCACCTGGAAAATAAAAGCGGAGGCCGGCTCTGTTCGAGCTGACCTCCGCAGCGACGGGAAGGGCTATTTTGAACTGACCGCGTAGAGTTTCCCGTCCAGGCTTCCGAAGTAGACCACCCCATCGGCGACTGCCGGCGAGGAGACGATGCCGTTGACGAAGCGGGTGTCGACGGTCTTGAGGGGCGCACCGGTCGGGACCATCCACAGTTCGGACCCGGTGGCGGCGTCGAGGGCGTACAGTCCCCCTCCGGTCGCGCCGACGTAGACGACCCCGTCCGCGACCGCCGGCGAGGACCAGGGATCGCCCTGCGTGGTGAAGTCCCACTTGAGCTCACCGGTGGCCGCATCGACCGCGTTGACCTTGTCCCAGTCGGAGCTGCCGACGTAGACCACGCCGTCTGCCACCGCCGCCGAGGACTCGACCCATGGGATGCTGGCAGGATATTTGAAGCACCATTTCTGCTGGCCGGTGGCGGCGTCGATCGCGTACAGGCAGGGGAATTTGCTGCCGATGTAGACGACCCCGTCCACGACGGTTGGCGAGGGAATGACCGGCCCATACGTGTTGAAGGTCCATCTGGCCGCCCCGGTTTTTGCATCCAGGGCATACAAGGTGCCGAGCCAGTCCCCGAAGTAGACGACGCCATCCACGACCGCCGGGGTGGAACGCACGTACAACCCTACCCGGGTCTGCCACTTGACCTTGCCGGTCCGGGCATCCACGGCGTAGAAATTCTGGTTGGACGTGCCCGAATAGACCATGCCATCCGCCACCGTCGGGGAGGACTGCATGTAATCCCAACCCTGCGGGACCGGCTTGCGCGGGGCGAGCGGCCGGCCCATGTCGAGCTTCCAGGCCTGCTTGCCGGTGCGGGCGTTGACGGCGAACAGGTAGCCGTCGTCGCTGCTGAAGTAGACCTGGCCGTTGGCTACGGCCGGCCGGGAGCGGACAATATCGCCGGTTTCGAATTTCCAGTTCAACTGATGGGTCTTCAGGCTGACTGCGTAAACCGCATGGTCGTCGCTGCCGAAGTAAACGGCCCCCTCGGCGACAGCCGGCGAGGACCAGATCTCGCCCTCGGTGGCATACGTCCAGAGGACCCTCCCAGGCGCAGGGTCAGTTGAAGCCGCTGGAGCCGGCCGGGAGGCCGGGCTGCAAGCCGCCAGGACGGCAAGGATCAGGATCGACACGAACAGGCGTTGGAATTTCATGACCGTCTCCATTCATCGAGATCAGGGCAACGTATTGACTGCGTAGAGTTTGCCGTCCAGGCCGCCAAAGTAGAACAGGCCGTCGCCCAAGACCGGGGAGGAAGCGACGCCGTTCCAGTTCCCGGAGGCTTCCAGGGTGTCGACCACGGGGAATACCTGGCGATCCTGGTCCAGAGTGGAGAATTTTCCATCCACGATCTTCAGGGCATAGATCCCGCCGGTCTGGTCGGGCTTGTAGCTGGTCCCGCCGATGTAAAGGGTGTCAAGGACGACCAGGGGCGTGCTCCAGTGGAAGTCCGGCGACATGAAAATGGCGGTCGGTTTGCCGGTCAGGGCATCCAGGCCGAGGACGAATTTGCTGCCGGAGCTTCCGATGTAAATAACGCCGTCGACCAGGCGGGGCGAGGATTCCACCCACATGTTGTTTCCATAGCTGTGCTCCCACTTGAGTTCCCCGGTGGCAGCGTCGAGGGCGACGACGGAAGCCTTGCGGCTGGCGCAGTAGACCAAGCCGTTGGCGACCAGCGCAGTTGACTGGACCTCCCCGCCGACCGGGCTGGCCCAACGGACCTTGCCGGTCGAGGCGTCGACCGCGTAGAGCAGCTTGTCCCAACTGCCGACGTAGACCGTTCCGCGGTCGACCGCCGGGGTGGCCCGGATCTTGTTGGCGGTGGCAAATGTCCATTCGAGCTTGCCGGTATCCGCAGCCAGGGCATAGAGATTCCCGTTCAGGCTGCCGACGAAGACGGTCCCTTCCGCCACCACGGGGGAGGACTGGACGTAGTCGTAACCGGTCGGGCTGGGGGAATTCCCGAGGTTTTCGCGAGCGGCGCGGTCGAGATAGTTGCCGATGTCGAAGCTCCAGGCCGGCTTTCCATCCTTTGCATTGACGGCATAAAGGAACCCGTCATCGCTGCTGAAGTAGACCAGGCCACCTGCAACGGCCGGCTGGGAACGGACGATGCCTTTGGAGGCGAATTTCCATTTGAATTTGCCGGTCCGGGCGTCGAGAGCGTATAAATTCCCATCGTCGCTGCCGGTGTAAACGGTCCCGGCATCGAGGGCGGGTGAGCCCCAGATCGCGCCGGCGGTTTCATAAACCCAATGAGCTTTCATGACAGTCTCCTGATCAGATGATGGCTGAGAGCCGGATGGCGCAGGATTTCCCGGCTGGCAGGCGCTCGCCAGAAAAACAAGCAGCAGTGAAAAACCCAGGACTTTCCAGATAGATTTCAACATTTGTTATCTCCTTTTCAAACGTTGGCTTCTTTGGGGGGAAGGCGTCTGCCATAGCGAAATAACTGAACTCCCACGAGGGTGAACCACAAGGCACAAGCAGGAATACAGATAAACTGGCAAAGCCCCAATACTGCGGATGAGGGGAACAACGGAGCGGCCGATCCGATCAAGGCGACGATCATGACGACTGCGCCATAAATCGCCGTAGCCCGCCTGAAGATGCTCCTGAGCATGGGCACACACCAAAACAGGTACCCGAGGGTGCCGGTGGCAAAACTAAGAACAGTTTGAAAAGGAAGGGCAAAATAGCCATACGCAGCCGCTGCGACGAATAGAGTCCTCCCGGCATCGCTTGCTGCGCTGGCGTATCCATGCGACAGGCTGACGAGCGTCAGGGAGTTCAATTCAGTCACACAGACGTCATAAATGTTGAAGAACATTGCAAACAAGCCTCCTAGCAGAGCCAGGGTCCTGTTGTTTCGCCGCAGGACGATGTAGAGGGCGACAGTGGGCGCAAAGAGGAGGAAGTCGGCGGCAATCCAAAGGCTCCAGGTAACCGAGGCCAGAAGCTGGTGATGAGAGATCAATTCCAGGTACGAGGCGGGATCGCCGGGATACCCCGATGCGTAGAGAACGCTGGCAGTGTGGGACACCGTGGTCCATATCACCGCGGTAATGATCAGAAGAATTCCACTGACACAAAACAACCCTCTCCAACTTCGATCGACGTCATCATTTGTTCTCTTATTTTCAAGGACTTCGCTCATACTTCTACTCCTTACTGATCTGGTCAGTCGTCTGCCTGAGAGATGAGCTGACCTTCATTGCGCGCCAATCCCGGGGGTGGGATCGAAATGGTCGTTTGCTTCGAGGCGGTGAACTTCCAGGAGCGGCAGGCCCAGGTCGCGCACCCGGGCGAGCAGGCCGTGCAGGGCGCCCTGGTCGAGGATATGCCCGGTGAGGGTGGTGAGGACCGTTCCCGCCTCGTCTTTCGTCATCTCGATGGTCAGACCGTCGAACCAGTCCGTCCAGTTGGTATCCAGCCGTCCTTTGATGACGATCTGGTAAGTGGCTGGCTGGTCGCTCCAGGATTGAGGAGGATGATTTTGCATGCGCAGGCTTTCGAGAAATCCTTGAGTCTGATCTGACTTAAAAATAAAAGTCCTCTGGAATGCTCATAGTTTGCCAGAGGACCGGTCGAAGGTCATCACCCGCGGGGTGGTATTCGAGGTGGTATTTTTCGTTAGGGGGAAGCCGCCGGGACGAGGCCGAGGTCCCGGGCCCGCCGGATCGCCTCCGCCCGGTCGGGTACGGCCAGTTTCTCGAAAATGTGGGTGACGTGTTTCTTGGTGGTATTCAGGCTGATGACGAGTCTGCGGGCGATCTCGGCATTGGAGGCGCCTTCCACCAGCAGGTGCAGGACTTCCAGTTCCCGGGCCGAGAGCGGCTCGACCAGCCGCCGGGAGGCGTCCGAGGCGGCCAGGGGAGTTTCCGTCGTCCCGCCAGCGACCAGGAGCCGCCGGACATATTCGGCGATGCGCCGGTCGTCGGCCTTCAGGCGGGCCAGGAGCCGCCGCAGCGGGATCCCCTCGTCCAGGAAGATGCGGATGAAACCGCCCGGTTCGGCCGAGTCGAGCGCCTGCAGGAGGGCTTCCTGGGCTTCAGGCAGGCGGTTCTCGGCCTGCCAGGCCAGGGCCTGGAGCAGGCAGAGTTCCACCAATCGCTCGACCCGCCCGGCGGCGCGGGCCGCCCGGATCTGTTCCTCGAGGAATTCCAAGAGCGGCGCCAGATCCTGCGAACCGGCCGCCCCAACCCGGGCCGATTCCCTGCGCCCGGCGATCATCACCCGCGCCAGGGTGAACGTCTCGAGAGCCGGCCAGTACGGAGAGACCGGCTGGAGCGTTCGGCCATCCGCCCAGCGCATGGCTTCCCTCAAGCTGCCGGAGTGTTCGGAGGCGTCGGCAAGGTAGAGGCGGACGCGCTGGGCCGGGACCATGATGCGCGCCCTGGGCGAATCCGAATCGACCTGGTCCAACAGGGCCAACGCCCCGGAAATATCACCCCGGGCTTGTCGAAGCCTGGCCAGTGCGACGGTGCTTTCCATCTGTCCGTCCGCAGCCGCCATCAGCCGGCTGAGCTCGAGGCTTTTTTGCAGGGCAGCCTCGGCCTCCACCAGCTCATTCCACTCCAGCAGAATCTCGCCCAGGGTCATATACAGCACGCCGGCATACGGGACGGTCCGCTCCGGCTGGCCCGCCTGGACCGTCGTTGTTCCGAGCACCTTCCGGCACAAGGCGGCGGCTTCAGGCAGGCGTCCGTGGACGCACAGGATCCGGGATTGATTGGATGCGGCGGTGTACCAGTTCAACAGGTCGCCGCAGGCCTCCCCGACCCGCTGGGCCTCGAGCAGGGCTCGAACCGCGGCTTCTTCGTTCCCGAGGGACAGATAGGAGATCGCCAGGTTGTTGTTCAGTCCGCTGCGCAGGCGCAGGAAATTCGGATCGAAGGGAGGCGTACCTTCCGCCGGCAAGCCGTCCAGGGCGCGCCGGGCCAGGTCGAGGACGGTCTCCGGTGGGTCGCCGCGCCAGAGCGACAGGTAAGCCCGCGACAGGGCGATGAAGCTGCGGGTGAGCGGCTCGTCCCTTTCCGGCTTCAGCGCGGTCCCGGCGGCGCCCAGCCAGTGTTCGGCCAGGCGGAGCGACTCGCTCTGGTAGATCCCGCTGTGTGCGATGGTGTTGGCAAAGACGGCGCACAGGAGCGCTCGTCCGCGCAGGACCGGCTCGGGCAGGGCCTTCAGCCAGCGATGGACCAGCATGGTCTCGCTGCGGAAGAAGACCGCCAGGACGTGCCGCTCGAGCAGGTCCGCGGCCAGGTCGTAATCCCCGGCCGCAAAGGCCTGCGAGATCGCTTCGACGACCATGCCCTCACCGGCGTACCAGGCGCATGCCTGCCGGACCAATTCCAACTGTCCGGCCGGCGCAAGCGTCTGGCGCAGGCGGTGGCGAAGCAGGTCGGCGAACAAGGGGTGGTACCGGTACCAATAACGACGGTTGTCGAGGGAGGAGACGAACAGGTTGGACTGTTCCAATCGATCCAGGGTGGCCTGGCTGTCCGGAGCGCCGGTCACCGCCTGGCAGAGGGGCCCGGAAAGGCGTTCCAGGAAGGACGTTTTCAACAGGAAGGATTGGATCTCGGCAGGCTGGCGTTGGAGCACTTCCTCGAGGAGGTAATCCATGACATAGCGGTCGTCGCCGGCGAAGGCAGCCACGAAGGCATGTTTGTCGGCTTGCTGCTGCAGGGAGACGGCCGCCAACTGCAGGCCGGCGATCCAGCCTTCCGTGCGCGCTTCGAGCGCGGCAATGTCGCCATTGGAGAGACCCAATTCCATCGTCTCGTTCAGGAACCGGGCGGCCTCCTCCGGCAGGAAGCGCAATCCCGGGAGGCGGATCTCGGTCAGCTGGTCACGGGCGCGCAGCCGGGCCAGCGGCAGGGGCGGGTCCGCCCGTGTCAGCAGCACCAGGTGCATCTGCGGCGGGAGATGATCGAGCAGGAACTGCAGCATCTCGTGGACCGGCTGGGAGCTGATCAGATGATAATCGTCCAGGACCAGGGCGAACCGCCCCGGCAGGCTGTTGAGGTCGTTGACCAAGCCTGTCAGGATCGCCGCCGGAGCCGGGGGCTGCTGCAGCCGGACGGCCGCCATGGCCGATTCCCCCAACCCGTTCTTCAAAGTCCCGCAGGCGGCTGCAAGGTAGAGCAGGAACCGGGAGGGATCATTATCGTCATGATCCAGGGAAAGCCAGGCGACCGGGAAATCCCGGCCGGCGGGCGAGTGACACCACTCGCTGAGCAGGGTCGTCTTGCCGAACCCGGCCGGCGCCGAGATCAAGGTGAGAGGCCGGGTCAGGCCTTCGTCCAAAAGCGCCAACAGGCGCGGCCGCTCCACCAGCATCGGTCGTCTTGGAGGAAGGAAGAGCTTGGTCGTCAGGAGAAAATCGGTCACAGCCAAGGTTTTTTCTCATTTAAATTATAGTCGAATTGGCGGGCGGCCCCTGGCGATCGCGGGATCGGTTCGAAAATTAAACCCAGCTAAGACTTCGCGGAATGCAATTGACAAATCCAGTGCCTGATTTTATACTAGTTAAGTAGCTAAACTATTTAGCTGTTAAACTAAAAGGCAGGCAGGTATGACAACCACCGAAAATATCTCAGAGGCCCTGCTGCAGGGCGCCATCGACGGGTTCTGGACCACCGTCCCACCGGTCTGGAACCGGATCAAGGGGAACGTCCGGGCGATCGCTACGGAAAACTATGACATCAGCGTCGAACAGTTCCACATCCTGCGGCACATCCGCAAGGGACTGACCTCCGTGAGCGAGCTGGCGGAAGTAAAACAGATCAGCCGCTCGGCGATCAGCCAGGCAGTGGACATCCTGGTGGACCGCGGGCTGATCTGCCGCCGCCAGAACACGAAAGACCGCCGGAACATCCCGCTCGAATTGACCGAGTCCGGGGACAAACTCCTGGACGCCGTGTGGGAGAAGAACCGGGCCTGGATGAGATCCCGGATGGTTTCGTTGACCGCGCAGGAGCTGGAGACGCTCACCTGCGCGATGGAGATCCTCAGCAAGACATTCGCCGAGTAATCGACAGATTCCCTTACAGGTGATCCAACTCTCATGGAACAGATCAAAAGAATCCTCCCCTTCGTCAAACCCTACTGGAAACGGGCGACGGTGGCGCTGGTCCTGCTGACCTCCCTGGTCTTCATGGACCTCTCCATCCCGCGCCTGATCCAGCGCATCATCGACCAGGGCATCAACGGGCACAACCAGTCCGTCGTCCTGCAGACCTCCGCCATCATGATCGGCATCTCCATCCTGAGCACGGTGATCGCCGTCGGCAACAGCGTTCTATCCGTGCAGGTCGGCGAAAGCGTGGCGCGTGACCTGCGAGATGCCCTCTTCCTGAAGATCCAGAAGTATTCCTACGGGAATCTTGACAAGCAGTCGACCGGACAGTTGATGGTCAGGCTGACCAGCGACTCGAGCGCCGTCCAACGCCTGGTCCAGATTTCGCTGCGCATCGGGACGCGCGGTCCGTTGCTGATGGTCGGCAGCCTGATTCTGATGATCAACACCAGCCCCGGCCTGGCCCTGACCATGCTGCCGCTGCTGATCGTCACGTCGGTCGTGATCGTGTTCTTTATCGTCAAAATGGACCCGCTCTTCCGCTCCGTCCAGCAAAAACTGGACCGACTGAACACGGTCCTGCAGGAGAACATCGCCGGAGCGCGCTTGGTCAAGGCTTTCGTCCGGGCGGACTTCGAAGGCGAGCGGTTCGAGACTGCCAATGAAGCCTTCACCGACCATTCGGTCCGGGTGATGCGCTTCATGTCGAGCATGTCGCCCGCCCTGACAGTCTTCGTCAACATCGGAATGGTCCTGGTCATCTGGGCTGGCGGGATCCAGTCGATCCACGGCGGCCTCTCAGTCGGCCAGATCATCGCATTTACCAATTACCTGCTCACCACCATGACCCCCCTGACCATGATGACCCAGCTTTCCCAAGCCTGGGCGAACGGCCTGGCCTCGACCAAGCGCGTCGGCGAGATATTGGACACCGTGCCGGAGATCCAGGATTCAGACTCGGCCGTTGAGCTGCCTGCGTCGGCGCAGGGAAGGGTCGTCTTCGAGAACGTCGGCTTCCACTACAACGGCAACAGCGACCAGGCCGTATTGGACGGCATCAACCTGGTGGCGGAGCCCGGCCAGACGGTCGCCATCCTGGGAGCCACCGGGGCGGGAAAATCCAGCCTGATCGACCTGGTGCCGCGCTTCTATGACCCCTCCTCCGGTCGGGTGCTGATCGACGGGGTGGACGTCCGCCAACTCAAGGAAGAGTCGCTGCTCACCCAGATCGGGATCGTACCCCAGGAGAGCATCCTGTTCTCCGGGACGGTTCGGGACAACATCCGTTACGGGCGCCCGGAAGCCACCGACGAAGAGGTGATCGCTGCGGCCAAGGCCGCCCAGGCGCACGAATTCATCCTGGCCATGCCGAAAGGATACGACAGCCACGTGGAGGCGCGCGGTGGCAATTTCTCGGGCGGGCAGAAACAACGCATCGCCATTGCCCGGGCCCTGCTCATGAATCCCAAGATCCTGATCCTGGACGACAGCACCAGCTCGGTGGACGTGGAAACCGAGACCAAGATCCAGGATGCCCTCGAAGCGCAGACACGCCGCCACACCAGTTTCGTCGTGGCCCAGCGCATCAGCACCGTCCTGAATGCCGATAAGATCATCGTGATCGACAAGGGCCGGATCGCCGCCCAGGGAACTCACAAGGAACTCATGCAGACCAGCCAGATCTATCGGGAGATCTACGAATCCCAGCTCGGGAACGGCTTCCACCCGGAGGAACCGGCCATGATCGAGGAAAGGAGCGCAGTGAAATGAGCTTCCAACCCGCACAATCAAGCTCGAGCGTTCGCGCCATCATGCAGCGTCGGCCGGCGGACCCCGGCAGGATCGAAAAAGCCAAGGACCCAAAGCGCGCCTTGAAAGGCCTGCTGCGCTATCTGGGTCCGTTCAAGGCCGGGATGATCCTGGTCTTCGTCTTCGTCCTGATCTACACCTTCCTCGGCCTGATCGGTCCGTACCTGATGGGCGTGGCCATCGACCGCTTCATCTCCACCAAGCAAATCGCCGGTCTGGCAGTCATCGCCATCTGGATGCTGGTCGTCTACCTGCTGAACAACCTGTTCCAGGCCATCGCCAACTGGATCATGTCCGACATCTCCCAACGGGCGCTCAAGCAAATGCGCAAGGACCTTTTCAGCCACCTGCAGGCCCTGCCGATCGCCTTCTTCGACCACAACCCGGCCGGCGAGCTGATGAGCCGGCTGACCAACGACATCGATGCCATCAATCAGGCCGTCTCACAAAACGTCACATCTCTCATCGCCAGCGTGCTTTCGCTGGGTGGAATCCTGGTGGCCATGTTCGTCCTAGATCACTGGCTGGCCCTGGCAACCCTGTTGGTCGTCCCGATCATGTTCTGGTTCACCCAATTCGTCGCCAAATACACCCGCAAGGGCTTCCGCGAGCTGCAGAAGGACCTGGGCGAGATGAACGCCGTGATGGAGGAATCGATCAGCGGGCAGAAGGTCATCAAAGCCTTCCGGCGAAACGACTCGGTCGTCGAGAATTTCCGCGCCCGCAACCAGGAGGTCTTCAAGGCCGGCGTCTACGCCAACAGCTATGCCCTGCTGCTTATGCCGCTGACCAACGTGCTGGGCAACTTCTTCGTCATCGTCCTGGCGGGGCTGGGCGGCTGGCTGGCCCTGCGCGGCTTGGTCAGCGTGGGAATCATCGCCACGTTCATCAGTTACGGGCAGAACTTCACGAACCCCCTCCGCCAACTGGCCAACCTGTACAACTCCATCCAGGGCGCCCTGGCCGGCGCGGAACGGGTCTTCGAGGTGATCGACACGCCGTCCGAAGTGGACGACGCCCCGCAGGCCATTGCCCCGGAATCGCTCCACGGCGACGTCCGTTTCGAAGGCGTCGATTTCGAATATCGTCCGGGTGTGCCGATCCTCAAGAACATGACGCTGGAAGCCAAGCCCGGGGAGATCTTCGCCCTGGTCGGCCCGACCGGCGCCGGCAAGACCACCATCATCAACCTGCTGACCCGCTTCTACGAGATCAACGGTGGGAGGATCACCATCGACGGCAACGACATCCGCGACTTGCGCAAGGCGGACCTGCGCCGCGAGCTTGGCCTGGTCCTGCAGGACACCTTCCTGTTCTCGGATACGGTCATGGAGAACATCCGCTTTGGCCGGCTGGACGCCACGGACGAGGAAGTCATCGAAGCGGCGAAAATGGCCGACGCCGACCACTTCATCCGCCAGCTACCCCAGGGTTACGAAACGCTCCTCTCGGAGCGCGCCAGCAACCTCAGCCAGGGCCAGCGCCAACTGCTTTCCATCTCCCGCGCCATCCTGGCGGACCCGGCGATCCTGATCCTCGATGAAGCCACCTCGAGCGTGGACACCCGCACCGAGGCGCGCATCCAGAAAGCCCTCCTGCGCCTGATGGAAGGCCGCACCAGCTTCGTCATCGCCCACCGCCTGAGCACCATCCGGGATGCCAACCACGTCCTGGTAATCAACAAAGGTGAGATCGTCGAACAAGGCACCCACCAGGAACTGCTGGACCGGAAGGGCTTCTACCATCACCTGTACCTGAGCCAGTTCAAGGGACAAGCCATCTAAATATCCCCGGGAATTGGCGTTGTGCTCGAGGAAGAAGAGGTGTTTGGCAGACGAAATTCGCCAAACACCTTTTCGTCTCGATCAATATCAGAAGAATCCCCGCTGAACCTGCTCCGGGCCACTCGCAGGGAGGATATAATTGATTTCATTCCAGGAAATCAAGGATGCCCCCATGCCTGTTTTCGCTCCAGTCGCCGATTCTGCCGCCTGCGTGTCTGGCCCGCACGTCCGTTTCACGGTTCTGACCGACCGCCTTCTCCGCCTCGAATACAGTCCAACCGACCGGTTTGAGGATCGCCCCTCGCAGGCTTTCTGGTTTCGCCGGCAGCCCGTCCCGCGGTTTACCTCCCGGGTGACCGACCGGGCCATCCAGATCGAAACGGAATTCCTGCAACTGGAATACCGCCTCGGCCGGCGCGGCTTTCGCCGATCCAACCTGTCCATCCGCATCAAGCCATCCGGCGTCGTCTGGCGTTACGGCATGCGTCCGCACGGCAACCTGGGGGGTACCGCCCGCACCCTGGATTCGATCGCCGGGCAGACCCGCCTCGGGCCGGGACTCGTCTCACGCTCCGGTTGGGCCGTCGTCGACGATTCGCATTCCCTGGTATTCGACGATTCAGGCTGGTTTTCGCCGCGTGACGGCTCGGACAAAATCGATCTGTATTTCTTCGGCTACGGCTTTGCTTATGCGGACTGCCTGCGCGATTTCACCCAAGTGGCCGGGGCCGTCCCAATGATCCCGCGTTACCTGCTCGGCAACTGGTGGTCGCGCTTCTGGGCCTATACCCAGGATGAGCTGCAGGCGTTGATGGAGGAGTTCCGCCGCAACGAAGTTCCCCTCTCGGTTTGCATCGTCGACATGGACTGGCACCTCACCCGGACCGGAAATGCATCTTCCGGTTGGACAGGCTACACCTGGAATCGGGGACTGTTTCCCGACCCGGCCGGCTTCATCGGCTGGCTGCACGGGCAGGGGCTCAGGACCGCCCTCAACCTGCACCCCGCTGATGGGGTCTTTCCACACGAAGAACAGTACCCAGATATGGCGCGCTGGATGGGAATCGACCCGGCCTCCCGGAAACCAGTCCGTTTCGACGTGACCGATCCGCGTTTCATGGAGGGCTATTTCAACATCCTGCACCATCCGCAGGAGGCCCTGGGAGTCGACTTCTGGTGGCTCGACTGGCAGCAGGGCCGCAAAAGCAGGATTCCCGGCCTCGACCCGCTCTGGGCGCTGAACCACTTGCATTTCCAGGATCTCGGCCGGGACGGGCGCAAGCGGCCCTTCGTTTTTTCGCGCTGGGGCGGGCTAGGCAACCACCGCTATCCCATCGGCTTCTCCGGCGACACCATCATCCGATGGAGCACACTCAGGTTCCAGCCGCGCTTCACTTCCACGGCCGCCAACGTGGCCTACGGGTGGTGGAGCCACGATATTGGTGGGCATATGTTCAAGGATGGCACGCCGGAGCTGTACGTACGCTGGGTGCAGTTTGGCCTGTTCAGTCCGATCCTGCGCCAACATTCCACCAACAAGCCGCAGCTTGACCGCCGCCCCTGGGGCAAGCCCGAAAGATATTTCAAGGCCGCCCGGGAGGCCATGCAGTTGCGGCATGCATTCATCCCATATCTCTACAGCATGGCCTGGAGGTTCCACTCCACCGGCCTGGCTCCCATCCTGCCAATGTATTACGCGGAGGCCTCCGCCGCAGCCTTCGAATGCCCGGACCAGTATCTTTTCGGCTCCGAGCTGCTCGCCGCGCCGGTGGTAAAGCCATCTCAGCATGCAACCGGTCTGGCCTGCCAGCGGGTTTGGCTGCCTGCCGGAAACTGGTTCAATTTTTTCACGGGGCAGGAATTTCCTGGCGGGCGCTGGCATACTGTCCAGGCCGCGCTGGAAGATATCCCCGTCTTTGCCAAAGCGGGAGCCATCGTTCCGCTCGCCCCCAAGACCGGCTGGGGCGGTGTGGACAACCCCGAAACGCTGGAAATCGCCATTTTCCCGGGCGCCTCCAACCACTTCGAACTGTACGAGGATGATGGCGGGACCACCGGGTACCAGTGCGGCCAGTATGCCCTGACCCCGTTCAGCCTCGACCGCTCTGGAAATATGCTCACCTTCACCATCCACCCTGTCGCGGGCGAGCGAAGCCTGGTCCCTGCACGACGCACCTACCGCTTGCACCTGCGCGGCGTGGATGCCCAGGCGACCTGCCAGCACCCGGCGACTTATGACCCGGCCACCCGCACGCTTTCCCTCGAGCCGTTCCACCTCGCTCCCGGCCAGACCCGGCGCATCCAGTTCGCCCTCCGTCCCTGACGATCAAATAGCCATCTTTCGTTCAAACATCCGCCAGACACTCCCAGGTCTGGCGGATGTTTTCTGTCCGCAGTCGAAAACTTCACCGAGGAACTCCGTCCATTCATCTTGACGACTTCTTGAACCTTTTCGCACCTTCTTTGCCAAGCGCTTGATGCTTCCGTCTTTACAATGCAGCTTGACATCGTCTTGAAGCATTTCAGGCCTTCCTTGCCGGCTCCTTGACGGGTCCTTCTAATCTGCCAATGCGTACGAAATCGGGACGGAATCCACATTCGAGATGGCGAACAGGAAACTCCCCAAAACCTTGAAGTCGGTGATCCGTAGCCTGCCCCTGGCAGGCGCGGCAGCCACAACCATCCTGCCGCTTCAGCAGATCGGGCAGCAATTCCTGATATTGATCCTGCTGCTTTGGGTCCAGGTATTCTTCATCGTCGAAGTCTTCCTGGCCGGGAGATAGACCGGTATGGCGGAAACGCAGTTGCGCATTCTGGTAGTGGATGACGAACGGCCCATCCGGCGTTTCCTGAACGCTTCCCTGAGCGGACAATTTACGATCCTGGAGGCGGCCACGGGCGAAGAGGCCCTGGCTGCAGCCATATCCGCCCGCCCGGACGTGATCCTCCTCGATCTGGGCCTGCCCGACATCGACGGCCTGGAAGTCACCCGCCGCCTGAGGGAGTGGACCCAGATCCCGATCATCATCGTCTCGGTCCGCGATCAGGAGGAGCATAAGATCGCCGCCCTAGACGCCGGTGCCGACGATTACCTGACCAAGCCTTTCGGCGTCGGCGAGCTGACCGCCCGGGTGCGGGCCGCCCTGCGCCGGGCCGCCCACCCCGAGTCCGAGCCGATCTTCCAGAAGGATGACCTGCTGGTGGACCTGGCCCGGCGGAACGTCCTCAAGCAGGGCCAGGCCGTCAGCCTGACCCCGACCGAGTACGACATCCTGCGCGTCCTGGTCCAGCACGCCGGAAAGGTCCTGACACACGAGCAGTTGATCCGCTCCATCTGGGGCAGCGAGAACGTCAGCGGGGAGGAAGATTCCCACCTCCTGCGGGTCAACGTCAGCAACCTCCGGCGCAAGCTCGAGACCGACCCCTCCCGGCCGCGCTACATCGTCACCGAACCAGGCGTAGGGTACCGGCTCAAGACCGCCTGATCCATTCCCGACCGCTTCCAATCAACATCGTCGGAGAACTTCACTTCCACAAGGAAACGTATGTTTTTTTCCATTGCACTGCTCATCGTGATCGTCTTTGTCGCCTTCCGCCTGGCCCCGGTCGAGAACAAGGAACACGCCGCCATCCACGGCGCCGGCCAGATTGGACTGCTGGCCGCCGTGGCCCTGTTCGGCGTGGACTATTTCACCTCCTACTTTTATGCCACTGGCGAACTAATGAGCGCCCTCCATCCCTACGGCCTGCAGCATTATGGGTATATCGCCGTGGGCGTCATCGCTCTTGCCAACTTCGTCTTCGGCGGGCTGTACATGTACTCGCTGGGAATCTTCAACGAAGGCGGCGGATCGTACACCGCCTCGATGCGCTATCTCAAGCCGACCCTCAGCCTGATCGTCGCCGTCACCTTGATCGAGGACTACGTCCTGACCATCGTCGTCTCGGCCCTCTCTGGCGGCGACCAGTTGCTCTCGATCCTCAACGCCTATGATGCCCACTGGGGCTGGCACTTCGCCATCGGGGCCGCCCTGGCGGCTGTGACCTGGTTCCTGACCATCCGCGGCCGCGGCGAATCCGCCCGAACCGTCTTCACCATGCTCGGGATTTTCATTGCCCTGACGGTCACCATGGTGGTCGGCCTGGTCATTGCCGATGCGAAGGGTATTCCCGCCGTCGTTGCGACGACCGCCCCGCTCCATGCCTCGCTCGGCCAGGCCATCCTGGCAATGATCACCGCCTCCATGAAAGGCATGGTCGCCCTGACCGGCCTGGAGGCCATGTCCAACGGGATCCAGTTCGTCATCGACGAGGATGTCAAGTTCGTCAAGTGGGGAAAGAAGAAACTGCCGCGCCTCCAAAAAATCTGGGATTTCTACAGCGGCAAGGAAGGCATTGGGCGCTTCGTCCAGACCTCCTTCCTGTTCTACGGCGGCATCACCACGTTGATGCTGACTTTCTTCGCTGTCCGCTTCGACGTCTTCGACGGCACCCTCGGGCGCACCCTGGTCGGGAACCTGGCCTTCATCGGTTTCAACGAGCTTCCCGGAGGGATCATCCTGTACTGGGCCTACCAGATCCTAGCAGTCGCCCTGCTGGCCGCCGCCTCGATGACGGCCTTCCAGGACGCCCAGGCCACCGAATGGCGCGACGTGGCCATCGGCGAGATTCCCGAGGTCATCATCTTCCGCGACAAGCGCGGCACCTTCACCCGTTCTGTGACGATCACCTTCGGCATAGCGGTCCTGATCATGCTGCTGGTGCGCGGCCGGACGGACCTGGCGGCGCCATTCTACGGGATCGGCGTCTTCCTGCCGATCATGATCATGGGGCTGGCGATCCGCCAGCACGTGCTCCAGAACTTCAAGGGAAAGATCCGCGCCTGGGGCGCCGGGATCGCCCTGTTTGCAGCGGTCCTCTCGGGGTCGGTCTTCATCGGCCAGTTGATCGGCAAGTGGGAAGAAGGCGGCTGGATTCGTTTGATCACCTTCACGACCCTGTTCACCTCCGCCCATCTGGTCATCCTCTCCCCGGTGGGTTACCGCGACCCCAAGCAGATCCACCGGATCGTGCGCGAGAAAGCCAGGGTCCAGGGAGCCATGGCCTCGATCGTGGAATGGCAATCCCTGCGCATGCAGGAGTACCGCTACAGCCTGCTGGTGGCGATCGCCCGCTTCTGGCAGCTCTTCGGGATCAACCGTCCCGTCCGTTACGACCCTCCTGTGCCCGCCGGGGATTATAACCATGCCATCCATGTCGACCACCCGAGCGCGCCTTCACTGCTCGAGCAGTACCTCGACAACCAGCCCCGCCCGCCCAAGCTGGGCGGCGCGCCCCGCCAGACTGCGACCGGGAACGAAGAAGGCAATCTCGAATAGCCTTCCCCACAAAAATCGATTGAAAAGCCTGCCGAAGGAACCCGGCAGGCTTTTTCCTACCCAAGTACCGTCGATCCAGGCAGAGCTCGCTGTGAACAGTGCTTTGATTACTTCTTGATGCATTCCGGTTATTAATTGTGCCGAATTTGACAGGGAAATGTGTATATTTATCGCGAAAGGAAGAGGAATCGATCCTGGAGGATTATTATGGCTGATCTAATCTATGTCGGTTTGACCGTTGCTTTTCTAGCCGCCAGCTGGGGCTTCATCGTCGTCTGTGAGCGGTTGATGGAGGAAAAGAAGAAATGAACATCCTTTATCTCATTACCGGCCTGATCACCCTGGCCTTATTCATCTACTTAGTGATCGCCCTATTGAAACCGGAGAAGTTCGAATGAACATCTTCAGCTGGCTTCAGCTCATCTTTTACATGGTCGTCCTGATCGCCCTGGCCAAGCCGCTCGGCACGTTCATGGCCCGGGTCTACCAGGGCGAAAAGACCTTCCTCGACCCGGTCCTGCGGCCGGTCGAAAAGTTGATCTACCGCCTGAGCGGCGTCCGCCCGGATGAGGAAATGAACTGGAAAGTCTACGCGATCGCGATGATGCTGTTCAATGTCCTCGGGTTGCTGGTCGTCTATTCCCTGCAGCGCCTGCAGGTTTTCCTGCCGCTCAACCCGCAGGGTTTTGGCGCCGTCTCCCCGGATTCGTCCTGGAACACGGCTGTCAGCTTTGCCACCAACACCAATTGGCAGGGCTACGGCGGTGAGACAACCATGAGCTACCTGACCCAGATGGCCGCCTTGACCACCCAGAACTTCGTCTCGGCCGCCACCGGGATGGCCATCGTCATTGCCATGATCCGCGGCCTGGTCCGACATACCGCCAAGACCATTGGCAACTTCTGGGTCGACCTGACCCGGACAGTGCTGTACATCCTCCTGCCGCTCGCCTTCGTCCTTTCCCTGGCGCTCGTTTCCCAGGGCGTGGTCCAGACCTTCAGCCAGTATAAGACGGCCAGCCTGCTCCAGGCGACGACGGATGCCAACGGGAACGCGGTGACGCAGCAGATGCTAGCGGTCGGGCCGGCGGCTTCGCAGATCGCCATCAAGCAACTCGGGACCAACGGCGGCGGCTTCTTCAACGCCAACTCGGCCCACCCCTTCGAGAACCCCACCCCGCTCTCCAACTTCCTCGAGATGCTCTCCATCCTGATGATCCCGGCCGCCCTTTGCTACACCTTCGGCAAGATGGTCGGCGACACCCGCCAGGGCTGGGCCATCCTGGCCGCCATGACGATCATCTTCGTGGCATTGCTATCCGTCACAGTCTGGGCCGAACAGACCGGCAACCCGACGATCGCATCCCTGGGCGTGGACATTAAGCAATCCAATATCAATCCCGGCGGGAACATGGAGGGCAAGGACGTGCGCTTCGGCGTGGCCAATTCGGCCTTGTGGGCCACGGCCACCACGGCCGCATCCAACGGCTCGGTTGACTCGATGCACGATTCGAACATGCCGCTCGGTGGGATGATCCCCATGTGGCTGATCCACCTGGGCGAGGTCATCTACGGCGGGGTCGGCTCGGGCCTGTACGGCATGCTGGCCTTCGTCATCGTGGCGGTCTTCGTGGCCGGGTTGATGGTCGGGCGCACGCCCGAGTACCTGGGCAAGAAGATCGAAGCCTACGAGATGAAAATGGCTTCGCTGATCCTGCTCATCCCGGTCTTCACCGCCCTGGTCGGGACGGCCGTCGGCGTGATGGCGCCCGCCGGACAGGCAGGCGTGCTCAACCCGGGTCCACACGGTTTCAGCGAGATCCTGTACGCCTTCTCCTCGGCCACCGGCAACAACGGCAGCGCCTTCGCCGGATTGAGCGTCAACACGCCTTTCTATAACACGGCGCTGGGCATCATCATGTTCATCGCCCGCTACTGGCTGATCATCCCGGCCCTGGCGATCGGCGGCTCGCTGGCCCTCAAGAAGAAGGTCCCGGCCGGCGCGGGGACCCTTCCCACCCACACGCCGCTCTTCGTCGCCTGGCTGATCGCGGTCGTCATCATCGTCGGAGCGCTGGGTTTCCTGCCTGCCCTGGCCCTGGGTCCGATCGTCGAACATTTAATGATCTTTCATTAGTCAGGAAAGAAAGCAATGACTACTCAACTCAAGAAACCCTCCGCCTATCGGCGGGAACTCTACCAGCGGGCGATCCTGGATTCGTTCGTCAAGCTCGACCCGCGCCGGATGGTCCGCAATCCGGTCATGTTCGTCGTGGAGGTGGGCAGCCTGCTCACCACCGTCCTGTGGATCCAGGCCCTCTTCGGCAAGGGCGAGGCGCCCGCCGGGTTCATCGGCGGGGTGACCCTCTGGCTGTGGTTCACCGTCCTGTTCGCCAACTTCTCCGAAGCAGTGGCGGAGGGACGCGGCAAGGCCCAGGCCGAAGCCCTGCGCAAGACCCGCCAAACGACCATGGCCAGGAAGCTGGCCGGCCCAGACCGGAAGGCCCGGTCCGAACAGGTCGCCTCGACCGCCCTGCGCAAGAACGACCTGTTCCTGGTCGAAGCCGGCGACATCCTGCCCGTCGACGGTGAGATCGTCGAAGGCATTGCCTCTGTGGATGAGAGCGCCGTCACCGGCGAGAGCGCCCCGGTCATCCGCGAATCCGGCGGGGACCGCAGCGCAGTGACCGGCGGGACGCGCCTGCTCTCCGACTGGCTGATCGTCCGGGTGACGGCCGACCCCGGCGAAGGCTTCCTGGACCGCATGATCGGCCTGATCGAAGGCGCCAAGCGTCAGAAGACGCCCAACGAGATCGCCCTGGATATCCTTTTGGCCGGTTTCACCCTCATTTTCCTGATCGTTTGCGCCACCCTGCTGCCCTATTCGCTCTACAGTGTGAACGTGGCTGCCAAGGTCGGCACGCCGATCACCATCACCGTGCTGGTGGCCCTGCTCGTCTGCCTGATCCCGACCACGATCGGCGGACTCCTTTCCGCCATCGGCATCGCCGGCATGGACCGGATGATCCAGCGCAACGTCATCGCCATGTCGGGCCGGGCGGTCGAAGCCGCCGGGGACGTGGACGTGCTCCTGCTCGACAAGACCGGCACGATCACCCTGGGCAACCGCCAAGCGGTCGAGCTGATCCCCGTCAAAGGCGTGACCGCCCAGGCGCTGGCCGAAGCAGCCCAACTGGCCTCCCTGGCCGACGAGACCCCCGAGGGCCGTTCGATCGTCGTCCTGGCCAAGGAAAAGTATGGCCTGCGCGGCCAGACCATGGGACCCACCGAAGCCGCCCCGCTGGGCATGCGCTTCGTCCCGTTCAGCGCCCAGACCCGCATGTCGGGAGTCGACTTCGACGGCACATCCATCCGCAAGGGCGCGCCTGACTCGATGTACAAGCTGATCCAGGAGGATGGAAAGCCCGTCCCGGAAGACCTGAAGGCCTCCGTCGAAAAAATCGCCCGGGGCGGGGGAACGCCCCTGGTCGTCGTCCGCAACTGCGACCCGCTTGGCGTGATCCACCTGAAGGATATCGTCAAGGGCGGCATCAAGGAGCGCTTCGCCCAACTGCGCAAGATGGGCATCAAGACCGTCATGATCACCGGGGATAACCCGCTGACCGCCGCGGCCATCGCCGCCGAGGCCGGGGTGGACGACTTCCTGGCCCAGGCGACGCCCGAGGCCAAGCTCAAGCTGATCCGGGATTCCCAGGCCGGCGGCCGGCTGGTCGCCATGACCGGCGACGGCACCAACGACGCCCCGGCCCTGGCCCAGGCCGACGTAGCAGTCGCCATGAACACCGGCACCCAGCCGGCCCGGGAGGCTGCCAATATGGTCGACCTGGACAGCAACCCCACCAAGCTGATCGAGATCGTGGAGATCGGCAAGCAGCTCCTGATGACCCGCGGCGCCCTGACCACTTTCAGCATCGCCAACGACGTCTCGAAGTACTTTGCCATCATCCCGGCCGCTTTTGCCAGCACCTACCCGGCCCTGGGCGTGCTGAACATCATGCACCTAGCCACGCCGCAGAGCGCTATCCTCTCGGCGGTCATCTTCAACGCCCTGATCATCATCACCCTGATCCCGCTGGCGCTCAAGGGCGTGCCCTACCGGGCGGTCGGAGCGGCCCGCCTGCTGCGGGACAACCTGCTGATCTACGGCCTGGGCGGTTTGATTGCCCCTTTCATCGGGATCAAGCTGATCGACATGCTCCTGGTGGCGCTGCATCTGGTCAAATGATTTCGAGTTCGGGAAACTACAAGCCATCCGACTCCAAAATTCGTGACTGAATCCGGAGAAATATTATGAAACGAAGTCGCTTTTCCATTACTCTTCACAGTCTGCGCAACAGCCTGCTGGCCGTCCTGACGGTCGCGGCCGCCACCGTTCCGCTGGTCCTCATCGGGCGGGACACGCTTGGCGAAGCCGTGATCGCCTTAATCTATCTCGTGCCGGTGGCCTGGAGCGCCAACCGCTGGGGCCAGTTGCCCGGGATCAGCGCGGCGATGACAGCCGCCCTGGCATTCGACTTCCTGTTCACCATGCCCTTCTACACATTCGCCGTAGACCGTTTGGAAGACTGGCTGATTCTGGCCATCTTCCTGGGCGTAGCGATCGTCGTCGTAGAACGAATCCAGGCCAGCCTGTCGCAGGCGCGCGAGGCCGTCTTTATGTACGAAATGAGCGCGGCCATCGCCAACCAGCGTACGCCCGAAGCCGTCGCCTACTCGGTCGCCCGGCAGATCCAACAACTCTTCCAGGCCACCCTGGTCAACGTGATCTTCCATCCGGATAAACAATCTCCCAGCATCGCCGTCAGCGAGCCGTCCGACGGCATGGGCAGAGGCCGGCCCGACCGCGTCCTGGCGATCGTCAATTCCTGGGGGCTGGTCGGCGAGATCCAGATCTGGGGAAGCCTGTACTCGGATCTGCCGCCCGAGGAAAGCCGCCTGCTCCAGAATTTCGCCCAGCAGACCGCGCGTGCCTTCGAGCGCACGCATTCCATCGAACCCGAGAAACACGTTAAGGGTGCTCCTGCCAAAGCCCCTGCCAAGTAGAAGGTGAAAATGCGCACTCAAATTCGTCCGGCCTTGATGGCCCTGCTCATCTTTACGATCCTGACCGGCCTGGTCTATCCCCTGGTCGTGACCGGGATCGCCCAGCTCGTCTTTCCCCGCCAGGCCAACGGCAGCCTGATCGTCGTCAACGGAAAGACAGTCGGCTCGACACTCATCGGACAGCAATTCGACGATCCGAAATATTTCTGGGGACGCCTGTCGGCCACCGGTCCGTACCCGTACAACGCAGCGGCATCCTCAGGGTCGAACCTAGGGCCGACCAACCCGGCTCTGCTGGATGAAGTCAACGCCCGCATCGCCGCCCTGAAGGCCGCCGACCCGTCCAACACCCAGCCCATTCCGGTGGACCTGGTCACTTCCTCGGGTTCGGGCCTCGACCCCGACATCAGCGTCGCGGCCGCCCTTTACCAGATCCCGCGCGTGGCTCGCCTGCGCGGCCTGAGCGAATCGGCCTTACGAACCCTGGTGAACCAATACACACAAGGGCGCACATTCGGCTTCCTCGGCGAACCACGCCTCAACGTCCTCGAGCTCAATCTGGCGCTGGACGGAATGAAAAAGTAGTATAGTTAGGGCATGGCAACCCAACCTCCCCGCCCCGATCCGGACACGCTCCTGGCCCGGATCCAGGCCGAAGAAGAGCAGGACAAGCGCGGCCAGTTGAAAGTTTTCCTTGGCTATGCAGCCGGGGTCGGGAAGACCTATGCCATGTTGGAAGCCGCCCACCAGCGCAAGGCCGAAGGGGTGGACGTTGTCATCGGCTACGTGGAGACGCACAAGCGCGCCGAAACAGAAGCCCTCGTCGGCGGGCTGGAAATCGTTCCCCGTCTCCAGCTGACCTACCGTAACGTCCAGCTGCCAGAAATGGACATCGATGCCGTCCTCAAGCGCCGGCCCCGCCTCGTCCTCGTCGACGAGTTGGCCCACTCCAACGCCCCGGGTTCGCGGCACGCCAAGCGGTACCAGGACGTGCTCGAACTGCTCGAAGCCGGCTTCGACGTATACACCACCCTCAACATCCAGCACATCGAGAGCCTGAACGACGTGGTCGCCCAGATCACCGGGATGACCGTCCGGGAGACCATCCCCGACAGCGTGATCGACGAGGTCAACGATCTCGAGCTGGTCGACCTGCCCCCGGACGAGCTGATTAAGCGCCTGGCCGACGGCAAGGTCTACGTGCCGGACCAGGCCCAGCGCGCCATCGAACAGTTCTTCCGCAAAGGCAACCTGACCGCCCTGCGTGAGCTGGCCATGCGGCGGGCCGCCGAGCGGGTGGACGACCAGATGCGCGCCTACATGCGCACCCGGGCCATCCCCGGGCCGTGGCCGGCCAGCGAGCGTCTGCTGGTCTGCATCAGCCCGGGCGCGCTCGGTGAGCGCCTGATCCGCACCGCCCGGCGCCTGGCAGACGAGCTCAACGCCGAGTGGTTCGCCATCTACGTGGAGACCCCCGACGAGGCCCGCATCTCCCAGGAACAGCGCGACCAGGTGGCCCGTTCGCTCCGGCTGGCGGAGGAACTCGGCGCCCGGACCGTCAGCCGACCCGGGCAGTCCGTTCCCGAGACGGTCCTGGAATACGCCCGCCGGCACAACGTCACCAAGATCATCGCCGGCAAGCCGGTCCGTTCGCGCTGGATCGAGGTCCTGCGCGGCTCGGTGGTGGACCGCCTGATCCGGACGAGCGGGAACATCGACGTCTACGTCATCAGCAGCGAAGCCGAGCCCCAGCCGGCCCGCCGGATCGTGGAAGGCTGGCGGCCCCATCGCCCCCTGGGACGTTACCTGTTCGGGCTCCTGCTGGTCGCCACTGCCACAGGCCTGGGCGCGCTGATCTCGCCGGATATCTCGCCTACCAACCTGGTCGTGGTCTATCTCCTGGCGGTCGTCGTGGCAGCCGTCTACCTGGGGCGTGGACCGGCCATCCTGACCTCCATCCTGGGGGTGGCGGCCTTCGATTATTTTTTCGTCCCCCCGCATCTGACTTTCGCCGTCGCCAACACCGAGTATCTGCTGACCTTTTTTGGCCTGCTGGGCGTCGGCCTGGTGATCAGCGAACTGACCGCCCGGGTGCAGGGCCAGGCGGAAGCAGTCCAGCGCCGGGAGGCCGAAACGGTCGAACTCTACGAGCTTGGCCGTGACCTGACCGTGGCGGCAGACCTGGAAGCCGTCGCCCAGGCCGCCATCACCCACGTCGGCCAGACGTTCGGCCGCGAAGTGGCCATCTTCCTGCTGGATGGGAAAAGGGCCCGGGTCTTTGCCGCCAGTCCCGGCCTGGCCATCTCCGACAACGACCTGGCCGTCGCGGACTGGTCGTTCGAGCACGGGCAGGTAGCCGGGCGCGGCACGGAGACCTTGCCGGAAGCCTCGATGCGTTACCAGCCGCTCCGGACCACCCGCGGGATCGTGGGTGTGCTGGGCGTCAAGCCGATCGACCCCGCCCGGCATCTCACTCGTGACCAGCTGCGCACCCTGGATGCCTTTGCCAACCAGATCGGGCTGGCCATCGAGCGCGCCAGCCTGGCCGAACAGGCCCGCCAGGCGGAGGTCCTGGAGATTACCGACAAACTCCAGACCGCCCTGCTCAACTCCATCTCGCACGACCTACGCACCCCGCTGGTCTCGATCACCGGGGCCCTGAGCAGCCTGGCGGACGACCAGATTCCCCTGGACGAATCCGCCCGCCGCAGCCTGATCGAGACCGCCGGCGAGGAAGCCGACCGGCTCAACCGATTGGTCGGCAACCTGCTCGACATGACCCGCCTGGAAGCAGGGGCAATGCGCATCAAGAAGGAAGCCTGCGATATCCAGGACCTGGTCGGCTCGGCGCTGGAGGCATTGGGCGGCCGTCTGGAGGATCGCGCCATCAGCATCGACATCCCGCCTGAAATCCCCCTGGTCCAGCTGGACTTCGTCCTGATCGAACGGGTCCTGGTGAACGTCATCGACAACGCCCTGAAGTATTCCCCGGCCGACTCGCCCATCGAGATCGCCGCCCATACGGCGGGCGCATTCCTGGAAATCGACGTGGCCGACCGCGGCACCGGCATCCCAGCCGAGGACCTGACTCGCATCTTCGACAAGTTCTATCGCGTCCAGCGGCCCGACAACGTCAACGGCACCGGGCTGGGCCTTTCGATCAGCAAGGGAATCATCCAGGCTCATGGGGGATTCATCGCCGCCGAAAACCGGGAAGGTGGGGGTACAATGATTACAATATCGATTCCTCTGCAGTGAGCGCCATGCCTGAAACGAATTTGCGTGTCCTCGTGGTAGACGACGAACGCTCGATCCGGCGTTTTCTAAAAGCCTCCCTGGGCAGCCAGTTCATCGTCCTGGAAGCCACCAACGGCGAGGAAGCCCTGGCGGCGGTCGCCAGCGAACATCCCGACGTGGTCATTCTCGACCTGGGCCTGCCCGACATCGACGGCGTGGAAGTGACGCGCCGCCTGCGCGAGTGGAGCCAGATTCCGATCATCATCGTCTCGGTCCGCGAACAGGAAAAGGACAAGATCGCCGCCCTGGACGCCGGCGCCGACGATTACCTCACCAAGCCCTTCGGGGTCGGTGAGCTGATGGCGCGGCTGCGGGTGGCGGTGCGGCGCTCCGCCCAGACCGACAACGAGCCGGTCTTCACCACCGGCGGCCTGGTCGTGGACATGAACCAGCGCGAGGTTCGGGTGAACGGCCAGGAAGTGGCCCTGACCCCCACCGAATACGACCTGCTGCGTACACTCATCAAGCACTCGGGGAAAGTCCTCACCCATGACCAGCTCCTGCGCGCCGTTTGGGGGACCGCTTACGAAAGCGAGACACACATGTTGCAGGTCAACATCAGCAACCTGCGCCGGAAGATCGAACCAGATCCGGCCCGCCCGAGCTACATCGTAACGGAACCGGGCGTCGGATACCGGTTGAAGGTTTTCTGAAATCGAATGCAAAGGGGGGATCGGAGGGTGGGAAGGTCCCACCCTCCAGCCGTTTAATTTTGGTCGCGGCAAATATCGAGAACCGCCCGCTTGTTCTTCCCCTCTGTCACCACGACCAGTACATCCCCGGCCCTGATCACGGTCTCGCCGCGCGGGATGACCACGCGTGCGCCGCGCCGCAGGGAAGCGATGATCGAGCCGGCCGGCCAGGCGATCTCTTTCATTTTCTTCCCGGCGCAGGCCGAGCCAGTCTCCACGACCACCTCACTGACGTTGACCTGTTCGGGGGTGAGCGCGTCCAGGCTCGCCTGGTGGACCTGGTGCCGCTGGGCGGCCCGCCGGTTCAGGGCGATATCGTACGAGTGGATGACATCCGCCCGGTTGAGCATGCCAAGCAGCTTGTGAGGATTCTCCCGTTCCACAACCGGCAGACGCCCGAAGTCCCCCCGGCTCATCCGCTGCAGAGCCACGCTGAGGGCCTCATCCGGGTATGCCACCTGGGGCTCCCGAACGCTGATCGCCCCGACCCGGGCCCGGGTTCTCCCTTCGGCATAGGCCCGGTCGATATCCTGCAGGGTGAGAACCCCCACCAAGTCGCCATCCTTATCCACCACCGCCGCTCCGTGGCTGCGCGTGCGCGCCAGTGCGGCAACTGCTTTCGCCAGCGGCAAGGAGGCCGAAAGAGGGCGGATATTTTTGTGCATGGCTTCGGCGACAGTGATAGTCTGCAAAACTTCGACATCCCGCCCGCGATCGAGGCGAATGCCCTGGCGTTTCAATCCCAGCATGTAAACAGAATCACGCTGCAATCTCTGGGAAACCAGCAGGCTGACCGCGACGGCAAACATGAGAGGCAGGATGATCCGATAATCGTTGGTCATTTCGAAGAGCAGCAGGATGGCCGTCAACGGCGCATGCGCGGTACCTGCCATCACCGCGGCCATTCCGACCAGGGCGAAGGCAGAAGGATTGATGTTCAATCCCGGGAAGAGGCGGGCGGAGAGCCACCCGAAAGCGCTGCCGAGGACCGCCCCGATGAACAGGGATGGCGCGAAAACGCCGCCGACGAATCCGCCCCCCAGGCTGGTCGAGGTCAACACGATCTTGGCGACCAGCAGCAACACGAGCAGGCCGATCGCCAGGTCGTTCTTATTAAGGACCTCGCCGATGGTATCGTAACCGACGCCGAAAATCCGGGGCAGGAAGATTCCGGTCAAGCCGACCAGGAGGCCGGCCGCGGCCGTCCGCACCCAGTCGGGGACGCGCCAGGAGTGGAACGCATCCTGGGCAAAGTATAGGGAGCGGGTGAAGATCGCCGAGATCGGCCCGGCCAGTAAGCCCAGGCCAAGGTACAGCGGCAGTTCCCAGACCGAATTGAAAGAGTAAGCCGGGATCGGGAAGGCCGGCTGGGTCCCGCTGACTGCCTGAGTGAAGACAGCCGAGACGACTGCAGCGATCACGATCGTCCCCAGGGCTCCGCTGCCGATCTCCCCCAGGACGATCTCCAGGGCAAAGAATACCCCGGCGATCGGCGCATTGAACGCCGCAGCGATCCCCGAAGCAGCTCCGGCCGAGACAAGCGTCCGGACCCGGTCATCGGACAGGTGCAGCCATTGTCCGAACATGGAACCCAGATTGGCGCCGATCTGCACGGACGGGTCCTCCGGTCCAACCGAGGCGCCCGAACCGATCGAAAGAGCCGCTGCCAACGCCTTGGCGGGAGCGCGTCGATAGCGCAGGCGGCCGCCTGCAAGGGCCACGGACTCCATCACGCCGGCCGTACCGTGGATGCGCTCGCTGCCGACCAGGAAATGGACGATCAGGCCAACGATTAGCCCGCCAAGGGCCGGGAGCACAGCAACGCTCCAGCCTCCCAGGGGGGAAAGCCATTTCCCCAATCCGCTGAAAGCCATGAAATGGAACAGGTCGATCAGGCGCTTGAAGAGCCAGACGCCTGCGCCGCTTACAAGGCCGACCAGGATGGCAATCCCGGCCATGGAAAGGGTTTCGGCAGCCAGGATGCGTTTGAGCCAAAGCGAGAGAGTTTTCATAATCAAGAAGAGAGGATCAAAAAAGGCGGGAATATTCGAGACACTTCAGTTGCCCGCTATTATAGGACTTAATTGTGGGAGTACAAAAACATTGCATTCTGCCCCGTCCGCAAATCTTGACGATTTCTTGATACAATTCTCCCGTTTCTTGATTTTTAATTGACATCCTGCGGCTGGAAAAGGCCGCCGGCGTAATTCCGCTGCATCCCAGGAATTTCAGAAAAGGTCAATCATGTTCTTCTCAATCGCATTGCTCATCGTCATCGTGTTTCTCGCCTTCAAGGCCGCCCCGGTCGAAAAGAAGGAACACGCCGCCATCCACGGCGCCGGGCAGATCGGCCTGCTGGCCGCCCTGGCGCTCTTCGGTGTGGATTATTTCACGTCCTATTTCTACGCCACGGGTGAGATGATGAGCGCCCTCCATCCCTATAACCTGCAAAAATATGCCTTCATCGCCGTCAGCCTGATCGCCTTTGCCAATGCGGTCTTCGGTTTCTTGTACATGTATTCCCTGGGTATCTTCAACGAAGGCGGCGGGTCCTACACCGCCGCGATGCGTTACCTGGCGCCGGGTCTGAGCCTGGTGGTGGCGGTGGTCCTGATCCAGGACTACATCTTTACCATCGTCGTCTCCACCCTCTCCGGCGTCGACCAACTCCTTTCGATCACGAAATCCGTCAACACATACTGGTGGATCCGTTTCCTGGTCGGCGCCAGCCTGGCAGCCATCACGTGGTACCTGACCATCCGCGGTCGGGGCGAATCCGCCCGGGTGGTCTTCACTATGCTGGGCATTTTCATTATGCTGTCGATCGTCATGGCAGTCGGGCTCTTCCTTGCCAAAGGCCGCGGGGCGGAGGTCCTGCCCTATGAGCAGACCCTGCCCACCCCGACGCTCTGGACGGCGATCTATCACATGCTGACTGCATCGATGAAGGGGCTGGTCGCCCTGAGCGGGCTGGAGGCCATGTCCAATGGCATCCAGTTCGTCATCGACGAGGACGCCGGGATCGTCAAGTGGGGCAAGAAAAATCTGAAATTCCTGCACGGGTTATGGTCTTTCTACAGTGGCAAATCAGGCATCGGCCGGCTGGTGCAGACCTCCTTCCTCTTCTACGGCGGCATTACCACCGCCTTCCTGGCATACTTCGCCATCCATTTCAACGCATTCGACAAGGTGGCCGGCCGCTCTCTGGTAGGGAACCTGGCTTACATCGGCTTCGGCCAGATTCCGGGAGGGAACGTCCTCTACTGGACTTATCAGGTCCTGGCGGTGGCCCTGCTGGCGGCCGCCTCGATGACCGCCTTCCAGGACCTGCAGGCTACTGCCTGGCGGGACGTTGCCATCGGTGAAATCCCGGAAATCGTCGTTTATCGCAACCGGGCCGGGACATTTACCCGTTCGGTCACAGCCGGGTTCGTCGTCGCCGTATTGATCCAGCTCATCGTACGAGGCGATACGAGCGCGGCCGTGCCCTATTACGGCATCGGTGTGTTCATGCCGATCATGGTGATGGGATTCGCCATCCGCCAGCACATCCTCAAAACGGCCAAAGGGGCAAAACGGTTTTGGGGCACCCTTGGAGCCGGCTTCGCGGGCGTCCTTTCCGGGATCGTCTTCGTCGGCCAGATCGCCGGCAAGTGGACAGAGGGCGGCTGGGTGGTGCTGATCTCCTTCAGCGTTCTGATCGTGACCGCCAACCTGCTTCTCATCTCGCCGATCGGTTACCGCGAGCCCAAGCAGATCTTCCGGATCGTCCGGGAGAAAGCTCGCGTCCAGGGCGCCATGGCATCCATCGTCGAGTGGCAGTCCCTTAAAATGCAGGAATACCGCTACAACCTGATCGCCTGGATCGCCCGCTTCTTCGAGGTGTTCGGGGTCCGCCGCCCGATCCGTTTCGAGCCACCCGTGCCGGTTGGCGATTATGATCACGCCCTGCACGCCGATCACCCGGACGCCCCCTCTCTGCTACAGCAGTATTTGGACAGCAACCAGAAGCAGCCTGCCCTCGGCGGCGCGCCCAAACAAACCGCGGGCGGGAATGAGGAAGGGAAAGAGGATTAGCAGGATCGCAAAAGCAAAACCATTTCAATAAGAACAGAGAATCTCATGAAAAAACTCCAGGCGTCATCACCCGCCTGGAGTTTTTATTTCTTGACGATTTCTTGACATTATTCCAGCCTTCCTTGTCATCGCCTTGATTGAACCAAATGTAAAATCCAGCCTGTTGCCTTGACACGCCCTTGACGCTGAGCCAGGTTTTATTGCCCCCCTCTTGACGTGGCTCCGCGAAATCCGTGCCGCGGTTGAAATGCAAGGTTCGCCAGTGAATGATCCGAGATGAGTGAAAAATTGCAGATCCTGGTCGTGGACGACGAACGTCCCATCCGGCGTTTTTTGAATGCTTCCCTGAGCGGCGAATATGCCATCCTCGAAGCGGCCACGGGAGAAGAAGCCCTGGCCATTACCGTGTCAGCCCGCCCCGACGCGATCATCCTGGACCTCGGCCTGCCCGACATGGACGGTGTGGACCTGACCCGCAACTTGCGGGAATGGACCCAGATCCCGATCATCGTCGTCTCGGTCCGGGACCGGGAAGAGGACAAGATCGCCGCCCTGGACGCCGGCGCCGACGATTACCTGACCAAGCCCTTCGGGGTCGGTGAGTTGATGGCCCGACTTCGGGTGATCCTCCGCCGGGCCGCCGCCCCTGAGAATGAACCGGTCTTTCATGCCGACCGCCTCACCGTGGACCTGACCCGCCATGAAGTGACGATCGACGGGCAAACCGCTTCCCTGACACCGACCGAATATGACATCCTGCGGATCCTGGTCCAGCATGCCGGAAAAGTCCTCACCCACCAGCAGTTGATCCACCAGGTGTGGGGAGAGGCCTACAGCGCCGACTCCCACCTCCTGCGCGTCAATATCAGCAACCTGCGCCGGAAGATCGAAGCGGACCCTTCCCGGCCGCGTTACGTCATGACCGAACCGGGCGTCGGGTACCGCCTCAGGATTCTAGAAGCAGCCGCCGCGCCCCGGGAACAACTTAGGATCAATTGACCCTGTCGATAAAAAGGTAAACCATGTTTTTCTCAATCGCATTGCTCATCGTAATCGTCTTCATCGCCTTCAAGGCCGCCCCGGTCGAAAAGAAGGAACACGCCGCCATCCACGGCGCCGGGCAGATCGGCCTGCTGGCCGCCCTGGCGCTCTTTGGCGTGGACTATTTCACGTCCTACTTCTACGCCACGGGTGAGATGATGAGCGCCCTCCATCCCTATAACCTGCAAAAATACGCCTTCATCGCGGTCGTGATCATCGCCGTGGCGAATGCAGTGTTCGGCATCTTGTACATGTATTCCCTGGGCGTTTTTAACGAAGGCGGTGGTTCCTATACCGCCTCGATGCGCTACCTGGTGCCGGGATTGAGTCTGATCGTGGCGGTCGTCCTGCTCCAGGACTATATCTTTACCATCGTCGTCTCCAGCCTGTCCGGCGTGGACCAATTGCTTTCCCTGAAGAGTTTGTACAATATTCCCTGGTATTACCATGTCGGTCTGGGCATCGCCCTGGTGACGGTTACGTGGTACCTGACCATCCGCGGTCGGGGGGAATCGTCCCGGGTGGTCTTCACCATGTTGGGGATCTTCGTGCTGCTCACCCTGACGATGGCGATCGGCCTTTTCGTCGCCAAAGCCAATCCGTCCGTCAAGCCTTATGCCTATATTCCTCCCGCCGCCACCCCTTCACTCTGGACGGCGATCTATCGCATGCTGACCGCATCGATGAAGGGGCTGGTCGCCCTGAGCGGGCTGGAGGCCATGTCCAACGGCATCCAGTTCGTCGTCAATGAGGACTTCGCCCTGGTCAAGTGGGGCAAGAAAAAACTTCCCAAACTGAACGGCATCTGGGAATTCTACAGCGGCAAATCCGGCATCGGCCGCATGGTCCAGACTTCCTTCTTATTCTATGGCGGGCTGACAACCGCTTTCCTGACCTATTTTGCCATCCACTTCAATGCTTTCGATGCGACGGCTGGACGTTCCCTGGTGGCCAACCTGTCCTTTATCGGCTTCAGCCAGATCCCCGGCGGCATTGTCCTGTACTGGGCCTACCAGATCCTGGCGGTCGGGTTGCTGGCAGCAGCCTCCATGACTGCCTTCCAGGACCTGCAGGCGACCGAATGGCGGGACGTGGCGATCGGGGAAATCCCCGAGATCATCGTCTACCGGGACAAGCGCGGCACCTTCACCCGCTCGGTAACCATCGCTTTCGCCGTCGTCATCATCATTACTTTCCTCATTCGGGGCCAGACCGCTCTTGGCATCCCTTATTATGGGATCGGCGTCTTCATGCCCATCATGATGATGGGATTTGCCATCCGCCGCCACATCCTGAAAACCTTCCCGAAGGGGGCCAAACGGTCCTGGGGGGCTTTCGGAGCCGGGTTTGCCGCCATCCTTTCCGGCCTGGTCTTCGTTGGTCAGATCGCGGCCAAGTGGACCGAAGGCGGCTGGATCGTGCTGATCTCCTTCAGCGTCCTGGCCCTGACAGCCAACCTGGTGCTGATCTCACCGGTCGGCTACCGGGAACCGAAGCAGATCTACCGGATCGTGCGCGAAAAAGCCCGCGTCCAGGGCGCCATGGCCTCCATCGTGGAGTGGCAGTCCCTGCGCATGCAGGAGTATCGTTACAACCTGATCGTCTGGATCGCCCGCTTCTTTGAACTGTTCGGCATTCGCCGCCCGGTCCGCTACGAGGCGCCCACCCCGGCCGGCGACTACGACCACGCCCTGCACGTCGACCATCCCGAGGCTCCCTCATTGCTGCAGCAGTATTTGGACAACAACCCGAAGGCGCCCAGGCTGGGTGGAGCACCCCGTCAGACCGCCCAGGGAGACGCCGAAGGCAAGGTGGATTGACCTGGAATATAGAGAAGCGCCCTGGAGTTTGGCCTTTTACCAGGGGTAGTTGAAAAAAGGAAGCCTCCCGAGTAAAGTATGGTTACAAGGACATACAAAAACTCAGGAGGCTTCTATGATTAAGGATAGCACGGAATCGGGCGGAGTACCAAGATTAATTGGAGCGGTGCTGGAATTGATCCAAGCACACCGCCGGGCGTTTCGACAAGAGCGGCCGTACCGACGGGCGGTGGGGCTGGTACTGGGGGAACTATTCAACTTTACAAGGCAAACGATCACACAAGAATTGTTGGCGCTGGGGATCACAGACGGGGACTGGAGTGCC
>DATJPX010000040.1:0-27729 GCA_035506155.1 Anaerolineales bacterium | reverse complement strand
CAGCCCGTATAAGCAGATTCACCAACCGGTCGCAAGGCCCGCTCCACCGGGATGGAGAATGTCCGTAGCTTGAAAGTCCCGATCATGGGCACGATCAGGATTCCGGATTGATGGGCTGCCAGCAGCTTTTCTGCAACGATGCGCCGGGCTGCCAGAAAGAGCCCGGCATCCGCTGGCAGGCCGGTCAGGATATGGATGGTCCATTTATAAAGCCGGGAAGTCGCCAGCCGGCCGCTCGATTCATAATGGCCTGCCCGCCCCGCAAATACGACGTCATAGCCTTCTTCCAATCCACGGACCAGTTCAGGGATGGCTTCGGGCGGATCCTGCAAATCGGCATCCATGATGACAAAGAAGCGGCTGCGCAGGTGATCCAATCCCGTCATGACCGCCTGCGCCTGGCCTGTGTTTTGAGCGAGGCTTATAACGGAGACCCGGTCATCCCGGGACGCCAGTCTTTTGAGAACATCCAGCGAGCCTTGGGGACAAGCGTCGTCGACAAAAAGGATCTCGAACGTGTAACCGGCTTGCTCGGAAGTGCTCGTAATCCTGGCCGCCAATTCGTCCAATGTAGAGGCATTCTTGTAGACCGGAGCGATGATAGTCAGGTCCGGGACCGCTGGATCGTCTGTCCTCGAGAAACGCTCTGGCTCAGTTGTGTTTTTCATGCCTGCCCTGCCAGAACTCGTAGGTTTCTTTCAAACCGGCCTGGAGTGTGTGTCCGGGCTGCCAGCCGAGTTTCTCCCGGGCGTTGCTGACATCGGCCAGCCAGGACTTGCTATCGATGGCCCGCGGTGAGAAGCGGCCCACCTTCAGCTCGAGTTTCCTTCCAGCGATCCCGGCAAGGGTCTCGACCACTTCTTCGTTCGTGTGCTGTTCACCCGAACCGATATTGAATACCTCGCCGGTCGGATATTCACACGCGGCTGCAGCCAGGCAAGCCTCGACGACGTCATCGACAAAAATCCAGTCATGGACGAAACCCGGAGGCGTTATCTCGAGGGGTTTGCCATCCAAGAGGGCCCGGCAGGCTTGCGGCAGAAGGTGACCCGGCGATTCCCACGGTCCATAGACGGTAAACAATCTCAGGATTGCCACCGGCAGGTCATGCTCGCGGCCGAATTGCCGGCATAACAGCGACGAGGCCGCCTTGGACACTCCCCGGATGCTGACCGGATCCAGCCGGTCGCTCTCCCGGTGGGCGCCCGGACCAAATCCGTACTCGGTCGAACTCCCGATGTGGATGAATTTGCCCACTCCCGCTTCCCGGGCCGCCGAAAGGAGCCCATAGGTTCCCATCACACCTGCCGCAAGCATCCTCCTGACAGTTTCCTCGTCTGAGCCATGCCCACCCGGGAAAGCGCAGTGGAAGATTACCGCCGGGCGCGCCTTCAAGACCGCCTGGCGGATACCGTCGGGGTCTTCCAGATCGCCTTCTTCGAAGCGGACGGGCTGTGGGAGCGATTGCAGTCTCCAGCGATCCGATCCGGGGCGGACCAGGACAATCACTTCCGCAGCCTCCGCCACCAGGCGCCTGGCCAGGTTGGCTCCAACGAATCCTGTCGCCCCGGTGACCAATACCCGGTTGCCTTTGAGACCGCCTCTGCTTTTCATCATTCAATGATTCAGCCTTGAACCATGTCCCGGACCGAGGAGATGAATTCATTCCTTTGCTCTTCCATCTCCGCCAGGGGGCGGTGCCTGGCCGCATCACAGGCCTGCAGGATCCGCGGAACTTCCACCTCCCAATCCTTCCCGTCGATATCCCGGAAAAACGACCGGCGCAGGAAACTGAACCGGCAATTCAAACGCGCCATCTCGGCGATCAGGAGCCTGGCAGGGATCGGGGATCCGAAATCCGGCAGGGTGACGCCTCCAAATCCGAAGGGGACCCGGAAATGGCTGCGAATCCGGTCGACCGTCCCATCCACGACGGATTCGAAAATATTCCTCAGGCCACGATCGATGGCCAGATCGTTCAACCCCACGTAAACACGCTTCAGCGGCAGGCTGCCCAGGGTCTCGGCGCACCGGACGGCATCCATCGTCTCGACCAGGATCGCCAGGTCGCAGCGGCCGCGGATCATATCGAGGGTCCGGCGGACCTCATCCGGATGCCGCACCATCGGCAGGAATATTTCATCCGCCCCGGCAGCGATTACATCTTCCACTTCCTGGCCCGTAGCCGGTCCAAATCCATTGATGCGGCAGATAACTTTCAGGTCGGTGTTCGCCCGAACCCGCCGGAGATCGTTCAATGTATTTATATTGACCTGAGTATCGTAATTTGCCTGGCGCTCCTTTTTCCCCCGCCATTCCATGTCGACGATGAATCCATGGATGCCGACACAACAGGCTTTCTTGATGACCGCCGGATCGATTGTAAATAATAATAACTGAAATGGTTCGTTGGATAAGCTCTGTTCGGGTTCCATGATCTCCCTACCAATGAAATAATAGATGATGCTGTTCGAAAAACGTCGGAATAAATATATGACCGATTATAGTGTAAAATCTCCCTCGAAGGAACTTATGACAGTTTCCGCCGATTGGATCATTTCTGTCACTCTCGACGATATCCTGCGCGGACAGGCGGCCAACCCTGCAATCGTCCGGGCAAAAAAACCGAACCTGCTTGCCGTAGCCGAACGCGCCCTGATCGAAGGACAGAAATTGCTCCATCCGGTCACCCTTACCCAGTTCCACGCTGTCACCGAACATCGTCACGAGCGGATCGGCCTGGAGGGTGGCCTTCGATTGACCGGTCCTTTGGTAGCGCGCGAGCTGGCAGGCGCCGTTCGGCTGGCCGCAGTTACCTGTACGATCGGAGGGGAACTGGAAAAGTCTGCGGCCCGTCAATTCGACCGGGACCCGCTTTTCGCCCTGGCTTTGGACGGTCTGGGCAACGCGGCCGTGGAAATCCTGGCCCAGAAGGTCTGCAGCCAGATCGGGGAAACTGCACAGCGCGACGGGTTGAGCGCATCCACGCCGCTAAGCCCCGGAAGCCCGGAATGGCCGGTTGAGATCGGCCAGCCGCAAGTCTTTGCCCTTGTCGATATAAACCAGGCCGGCATTCGGCTGACTTCCACAGGAATGATGATCCCCCAAAAATCCATCTCGTTCGTGGTCGGGCTTGGCAATGAGATGGCCAGGACCGACCTATGCAGCCTCTGCAGCCTGAATGAAACCTGCCGGTTCCGCCATGACTGAGTCCTATCGGATCGACTTCGAGCCTCTTGGCCGGCGCGGTACGGTTCGTCCCGGGCAAACCCTGCTCGCCGCTGCCCAGGCAGCCGGGATCGGTTTGGCGTCGGTCTGCGGCGGCGCCGGCACCTGCGAGGAATGCCGGGTCCGCCTGGTCGCTGGCCGTCTGACGAGGCCTTCCCCCGTAGAAGAAGCCATCCTGAGCAAAGAGGAATTGGTTGCGGGGTTTCGCCTCGCCTGCCAGGCGGAACCTCTCAGCGATGTGAAGCTGGACATCCCGCCCGAATCCCTGACCACTTCCCAGCGACTTCAGCTCGAAGGTCAGGAGACCCGCGTCATCCCCCGCCCAGCCGTTGCGAAACCCGGCGCCTGCGGCCTGGCAGTGGACATCGGCACGACCAAGCTGGCAGCCTACCTGGTCCGGCTCGAAACCGGGGAAACCCTTGCCCAGGCAGGGACGATGAATCCGCAGGTGGCATATGGCGAGGATGTGATCAGCCGGATCGCTTTTGCCGGTCACGAGGCCGGCGGTGCGGGAAAGCTCCAGGCCATTTTGGTGGAGGCCATCAATCGTTTGTGCTCGGAAATGTGCGCGCAGGCGCAAATCTCCACTGATGATGTACTGGATGCCGTTCTGGTCGGCAACACCGTCATGCACCACCTGGTCGCCGGGCTGCCGGTCGAACAGCTCGGCCGCGCCCCCTTCTCCCCCGCAACCACCCTCCCTCTGGACATTCCAGCCAATAAGATCGGGGTGGCTCTCGGCCCGGGGGCCAAAGTCTACCTGCCGCCGGTCATCGCCGGGTATGTCGGTGCGGACCATCTGGCCATGCTCCTGGCGAGCGAGGCCTGGAAGTCGCCGAAGAACATCCTGGCCCTGGACATCGGCACGAATACCGAGATCGCCCTGGTCTCAGGCGGGAAGATCACCTGCTGTTCTTGCGCATCCGGGCCGGCCTTCGAGGGCGCCCACATTCACGAAGGGATGCGAGCCGCCCCCGGGGCGATCGAGCGGACCCGCTGGTCGGACGGACGGATCCTGTGGCAGAGCATCGACAACCTGCCGCCAATCGGCATCTGCGGTTCGGGGATCCTGGATGTGGTGGCATCCCTCCAAGACGGCAAGCTTGTCAGGCGGACCGGGGCTCTCCAGACCGCTGCCGGTTCGGATTTCATTCTCGTTCGCGCTGCCCAAACTGGCCTTGGCCGCGATATTGTGGTTACGCGTCGGGATGTTCACGAGATCCAGCTCGCCAAATCTGCGATCCGCTCGGGCATCGAAATCCTGCTGTCCAATGCCGGGCTGGTTTCCGCCGATCTGGACAAAGTCATCGTGGCAGGCGCATTTGGCACCTACCTCGATTTGCGCTCAGCCGTCCGGGTGGGCATGTTCCCGTCCCTCCCGGCCGGGCGTTTCGATCAGGTTGGGAATGCCGCCGGGGTCGGCGCGAGGCTGATGCTGATCTCGGTCGACAAGCGCAGGGAAGCCGAAAAAGTCGCCAGGGAGATCAATTATATAGAATTGACCTCCGAGGCTTCCTTTACCAATTTATATATGAAATACCTCGCCTTGGAAATTTAATCCCCCACTTTCAAACAATCAGCAACTCGTTCCGAAATACTATCCTCGAAAACCGATCTTTCACTTTTTCAAAGAACCAGTGATGTCGATGAACTTGAGTGGGTCATCCCAAGTGGAAAAGTAGCTCTTGTCAGGCAAGAAGGGCAGATTCATCCCAAAATAATCATCGAGAACCAGTCTGAACGAATTCACCGGCGAAATCGAGGGATAGAGGCCGTTGTTCAGGTTGCCGGGAAAATAGTACGCATTGAGAATGCCAAATCGCTCATCCAGATTGGTATTGTCGGCTGAATTCCAATCCAATTGCGAACCAGGGCCATGGTCGGCCTGGATGATGATGATCGGAGCCGGATCGGAGTTTGCCAATATATCCATGACCAGCTTGGTAACGGCATCATCGACATAGGCCACTTGATTTCGATAACCCGACACATATTCTTCCGGTGTGCCCGCAAAAGCAGATCCGTCTCCCAGGAAAAAGGGTTGGGTTCCCTGGACAAATCCGCCATCGGAGCTAAAGACAAATGGCGGATGCGGTACGATGAGATGGGCAAAGACGAAATAGCTGCCGGGGAGTTCGTGGACATCCTCAAGCTGATCGAAAATATAGCGGGTCTCCTGATAATGAAAAAGATATTGCTCTTGGTCACTGCGATCTTTCAGCCAGCCAAGGTCGAAGAAAATCCGCCCCAGTGTTGAGGAAAGATATAGAGTTTCGAATTTATTAAATCCGGAGGTGTCCTCTATCTCCGTCGCAAGCTCGGTATGTTCGAACGAGTATACGTAATCTGCGTCTTCAATGGTCGTCAGCCAATCGTTATCGAAGGAGATTAGCTTGTAGCCCTGTTGCGCCAGAGCTTGACGAACAAGGCTGTGATGGATTTCGTCAGTCAACCAGACTCGCCCATGTTTCGGGTCCCGGGTGGGAGGATCCAAGGCATCGATATAATCCATGTTGAGGGACGATGCAAGCGACAGCAAGGTTTGAGGGTAATTGCTATGGCTGGCATCGGCGACATAAAATCCATCTTGCTTCAATTGATCGATAAAACTTGAATTATCAAAGTCGTATAATCCCTGCAAGATATCCGAACGCCCATAGGCGTCCAGAATGATGTAATAAATATCCGGCTTCGCGCCGGGAGTCTGGGTTGCCGAGGTTTGGATAGGCGCATCGTTCTTATTCCCCACTTTGGGCAGGAAGACAAAGTAATTGACAAGAGTATACATCGTGAAGACGATCAGGACTGCCGCTGTCGTTCCAAAAAACGAAAGTAACCAGTCGATCGACTTCTTCGCCTTCCAGATCCACAAAAAGGACCCTGCCAGCAATAATACCGAGAGTGGAAGAAGAACCTCATTTCGTGTAAATTCAAATATCGGTGTCTCGTCGAGAAGGTTGTAGATATGGCCATAGGATATAAACACGAGCAGCCAGATCGTCGCGATCATGCTTGCTTTCATACGATTTCGCAGGAAGAGATTCAGGCAAAACACGATCCCGACAGCCAAGCCAGCCACGGCTGCCAGGGTGCGCAAGGTGGAAACGAATCGAATCTCGACAATATTGTAGGAGTACAAAGCCAATACCGAATAAACGGAAAAAGCAATCGGCGTACCCCAAATTCCTGCCTTCTTCCACTTCGACATATCGATTACTTCATCCTTTCGAACGACCCGGGTGTCATTGATCGTCCCGAAAATCTGGTTTTTATCGGGCTAACCTTCCAGTTCTTTCAATACGCCTTGCAAAATGGAGGCAGAAGCGCCCAATGCTGTTTGCTCCTTGCTGGACAAAGGCGCCTGGACGACCTCCCGGACGCCGCCCTGCCCGACCACACAAGGGATGCTCAGACAAACATCTTTCAGCCCGTACTCACCCTCGAGGAGGGTCGAGACCGGAAGGACGCTGCGTTGATCCTGGAGGATGGTGCCCACAATGCGTACCAGCGCCATGCCGATGGCAAAATAGGTCGCGCCTTTGTAGTTGATGATATGGTAGGCCGATTCCCGGACCGTTTTGACGATCCTCTCCCGCTCCAACGACCAGTTATCACATTGGTTGCACAGTGGACAGTAATCATCGATCGCAACCCCGGCGATATGGGTCATCGACCAGGCTGGCAGCTCGCTGTCGCCATGCTCGCCCAGAAAATAGGCATGCACATTGCTCACGTCGACGCCGCAGTGCTGGCTGATCAGGTAGCGAAAGCGGGCGCTATCCAGGACGGTGCCCGAACCGATGACCCTTCCCTTCGGCCAGCCCGAACGCTTCAGCGCCACATAGGTCAGCACGTCCACCGGATTGCTGGCCACCACGATGACCGCCTGGGATTTTTGGCTGACGATCTCGTCGACCACAGCCTCGATGATCTTCGCGTTCTTCTGAATCAGGGCGAGGCGGGATTCCCCGGGGGATTGTTTGACGCCCGCGGTGATGACGATCACCTGGGCATCCGCATAATCTCCTTTTTGCCCAACCCGGATCTGGACCGGCGGATAATAAGGCAGACCATGCGCCAGATCGAGCACCTGCCCCTCGGCAAGATCGCGATTGGCGTCGATCAGGTTGATCTCGTCCGCCAAGCCCTTTTGGGCCAGGGCAAAGGCGAAGGTGGAACCGACCGCGCCCGCCCCGATGATGACGACCTTTCTGGATTTCCAATTTGTATCCATTTTCCTTACTCCTGAACCGATAAAGGATTTTAACGATAAAGCATCATCCGGCTTGCTCGGCTTCCTTCGCCCGCAGCGCCTCGGCAGCGCGGAAATATTTGAGATAGCGCATCGAATTATCGTCACGGCCAAGGAGCAGGTCGGCTGCCTTGACTGTTTGCCCAAGCTTGACCGGGTCCGTGATCGAGCAAGTCGCACCCAGCTGGATCGCCAGGGTCAGGAAAGCCGCGTTGACCGTTGGACGGTCCGGCAGGCCAAAGGAGACATTGCTGGCGCCCAGGTTGATGTTGACGCCGAATTCCTTCCGCACCAGCTCGACGGTCTGGAGCGTGACCAGGGCGGCTTTGCTGTCCGAGCCCACCGTCAGCACGAGCGGATCGATGATGATATCCTCGCCCGGGATTCCGAGCTGGGCCGCCCGATTGAGGATCTTTTCGGCCACCGCCACGCGTTCCTCGGCCGTCTTCGGGATCCCATTGTCGTCCATCGTCAGGCCGATGACGGCTGCGCCGCGATCCTTGACCAGCGGCAGGACGGCATCGAGTTTCTTCGCCTCGCCGCTGACCGAGTTGACCAAAGGCTTCCCAGGGGCCGCCTTCAGCCCGGCTTCGAGCACTGCCGGATTGGCCGAGTCCAGGCAGAGCGGAAGATCCACGACCGAGGCGACCAGCTCGACCACCTGCCTGGCGACCGCCGCCTCGTCGATCCCCGGAACGCCCACGTTGATGTCCAGCACGTCCGCCCCCCAGGCCGCCTGGTTCTCTGCCAACTGCCGGACGTAATCCAGGTTCCCTTCGCTCAAGGCCGCGGCCAATTTCTTCCGCCCGGTCGGGTTGATCTTCTCGCCGATCATTGCAAAGGGACGGTCGATCCCGATGGTTATTTCTTTCGACTTGCCCTTGAGAATGGTATGCATGATTTCTCCTCTTCGATCAATGATTTGCATTCAAAAATGAGAGCGTCGCTTCGGCGAGAACGGCCGTCCCGATCGGCATGGCATTTTCATCGATGTCGAAGCGGGGGTTATGGCCATAGCGCTCGTCGCCTGCGATGAGCGTGCCCAGATTGAACATCGCCCCGGGGGCCAGTTCAGTAAAGCAGCCGAAATCTTCCGCCCCCAGGCCCTTCTCGGGAAGCACGACATGCTCCCGACCAAGCAAGTTTCCGGCGGCCCTCCGGATCAATTCTACTGCATCGGGATGGTTCTGCATCGGGGGCGTGCCGATCTCGAAGCGCAGCCGGTAATCGCCTCCCAAAGGACGGACGAGCTGAAAAGCCCGTTCGATCTCGGCGTGGATCTTCTTCTGGACGGCCGGATCCATGAAGCGCAGCGTCCCGGTCAATTCCACCCGGTCGGGGATGACGTTCTCGGTCATCCCGCCATGCAGCGAGCCGACGCTCACCACAGCCGGGTCGAATGGTGAAATGTGCCGGGACGGGATTGCATTCAGCGCAAAGAGGACGTGAGCGCACAGGTAAAAAGGATCGACCGTCTCATATGGATGGGCGCCATGCCCGCCTTTGCCAAGGATCGTCCCGTACCACGAGTCGACCCCACCCGAGGAGGGGCCGGCCTCGACGGAAACATCCCCGACCGGCAGGGACGGGTCGACATGCTGGGCCAGCACCATGTCCACGCCCTGCATGGCCCCATCCGCGATCATCGCCGGCGCTCCGCTGATCCCCTGCGGATCGGCGACCTCCTCGGACGGCTGGAAGAGGCAGCGCACGGTCCCGGGAAATTCTTCCTTCGCCAGGATGGCGAGGACACCCAGGAGCATGGCAGTATGGCTGTCGTGGCCGCAGGCATGCATCACCCCGGGCGTCTGCGAGGCATACTCGACGGGATTGTCCTCCTGGAGCGGCAGGGCATCCATGTCGGCCCGCAGGGCGATGACCGGCCTGCCGCTGCCGAGCTCGGCGACCACGCCGGTCCGGCCGACCCCGCGGCGGACACTGCAGCCCAATTCCTCGGCGATCTCCGCCACGCGCTGCGAAGTCCGATTTTCCTGGAAGCCAAGTTCCGGGTGCATGTGGAAATCCCGCCGCCAGGCGACGAGCTGTGGCTGGATAGAACGGGCCTTTTCGAGCATGGCTCTCCTTCGAAATATCCCGGCTCCAAAAAGAGAGGGCCGCCGGGTCAGGCACCAGGCTATTTTACCAAGTCGCGCTCCGCCGCGCCCAGGAGTCGATCCAGCTCTTTTTCCTGGGCCGGCTCCAGCGGCGGGACCTGGTGTTCCTTCAATATTCTATCGGCCTGAGCCTGGGCCCGCTCGGAAAGTCCCGCCCGTCCACCCGTCTCCCAGCTTTCCCAGGAAGAACGTTCGGCCAGCTTCGTCAGGAAGACTTCCCCGGACCTGAGATACTTCATCGTGTGCTTTTGGGCCAGGAAATTATGGGTGGTCGCCACGGCGGTCGCGATCCCATCCACGGCCAGGGCATCCTCATCCGCAGCGTATCCCTTGCGGGCGCGCAGCACGCTTCCGGCAAATTCGTCGTCGATCACCATCTGGGCATACGAGCCCATCACGCCGGCTTCCATCTCCCCGATCCCGGAGAGCTCGTCCGCACCCGCCAGCGCCGGCAGGACTGCGTTCAAGGCGCGCTCGAAACCGTCTTGGATGTCTAGGCTGTGGGCGTTCGTCGAAAACCCGTAGACGTTGACCGGCAGGCTATAGCGGTGGCCGATCTGGACCGTTCCGGCGGAGGCCATGCCCATCTCCACCCCGCCCCAGACCGAAAGTCCCGTGCGCGGCTCCATCATCGCCAGGCGGCCGCAGTAGATCATCGGCAGTCCCGGCCGGACCAATTGGGCGAGGACAAGGGCCGCCAACACCTCCGCATTCTGCTGGACGATCGCCCCCGCGATCGAGAAAGGCGCGGTCGTCCCTGCGGTCGGACAGGGGAGCGGGCCAAAAGCGATTCCCAGCCTGGCGATCTCGAGGATGGCCTCGGCTTCATGGTCGGGCAGGCTCAACGGGCTGACCGGGGAAAGGGAGAGAGTCAGGACTTCCTCGGGCCTGCCAACGACTTCCGCCATGCGGACGGCCCAGCGCGCCTCCGCCGCGAACTGCACGCCCGGTCCCTGGAGCGGTTTTACCGTATGCGGCAGGGCGTGCCGATACATCGCCAGGGACATGATCCCGCCGGGTACTTCGGTCGGGGTAAAGAAGGGCGTGATGGTGTGGCAGTTGTCCAGAGCGTCCAACAGGCGGGTTGCATCCCGCACGTCCTGGACGGTCGCCGGGCGGCGCTTCCCGCTGGCAGGATCGAAGACGTTCGGCGCCCCGCCCAGATTATGGAAGTACAGCTCGCCATTCCCAAGGGCCCGGATCGACCCTCCTCGTCCGTGGATCACCGGCCGCCGGCCTGCATCTTCCAGGCATTTCTCCACCAGCTCGGGTGGGAAGAAGACGCGCTTCTCTTCCAGCTTTGCTCCTGCTCCGGCCAGTATTTCCCTCGATTTCGGCTCGGTCAAGGCCAATCCCGTCTCGCTCAAGACCCGCAGCGTGGCCCGGTGAATGGATTCGACCTCATCGGATGTGAAGACGGATAATCCCATCATTTTTCCTCTCCCGATTCCTTCTCACCCAGGTATTTCGCCAGGAAGGCCAGCCGGCGCAACTCTGCATCCAGGATGTTTTCCTGCTTCAGGAAGATATGCCCCTCGTCTTCGTACATGAGCAGTTCGACGGTCTTACCCATCGATTTCATGTCCTTCTCGGCCTGAATGCTGTCGCTGACCGGGCAGCGGGCGTCCAGCCGGCCGCAGATCAGTTGGAGCGGCGCCCGGACCCGGTCCAAGAAAAAGCCGGGAGAACGGTCGTGCCAGCGGTCACGATCCTTTTCCGGGTCGCCGAAATTCTCGTAATCCCATTGTTGTAAATCCGGCCGGATCTCGGCATGGTTGGTGAACCAGTTCAGGAAAGGCACGACGGCGGAGCCGACCGCCCACAGATCCGGATAGCGGGTCAGGCAGGAGGCGGTCAGGAAACCGCCGTGGCTGCGCCCGGTAATCCCGATGCGGTTTGGATCGGCCAGCTTTTTATCGACCAAATACCTGACGCCTGCAGCGACGTCGTCCGTATCCACACCGCCGAAGTCGAAGCGGCTGGCCTCCTGCCAGGCCCGGCCGTAACCGGTCGAGCCGCGGTAATTCGGCACCAACACGACCCAGCCCCGGCTGGCCAGCGCCGCCATTACCGGATACCAGGTCATTTCGAAGAACCAATCCGGGCCGCCATGGACCAGCACGACTGCCGGCCCCGGCCCCTGGTCTGCGGCGGAAAACAGCAGCGCCGGGACAGGCGTCCGGTCCATGCCGGGATAGGAAACCTCCTTCGGCATGCTGAAATCCGCGCCGGCGAACGTCTCCGGCAGGGAGTGGGTCAGTTGCGTAAAGGTGCCTTCGTCGATCGCGAGCCGCCACAGGTCAGTCGGATGGCGAGGATTGTCGAAACCGAAGATCAAGTGCCCGCCGTCCCGGGTGAAAGCCGGCGAATAATGGACGCCCGGTTCGACCTGGTAAAGAAGCGGACATTCCCCGGGCGCCTGGACGGCCAGCCAGGAAACCGTGCCGCGATTAAGGACATATGCCAGGCGTTTCCCGTCCGGGGACCAGCAGGGATACTGTTTTTCGCCCTTGCCGGCCGTCAGCCAGGTGATCTGTCGTTTCGCCAGCTCGAAGATCCCGATATTATTGAAGCCCTGGGTATCCGACGAGAAGGCCAGCCGGCGGCTGTCGGCCGACCAACTGACCTGGCCAGCGTCGATCGGACCGCGTCGATCGGAAATTCGAAAAGCGTCTCCCCCGTCGGCCGGCAGGACAATAGTCCCGTAATCGATGCCGCTGGCTTCGACCACCACCGCCAGCCATTTCCCATCCGGCGACCAGCGTACCTTCCAGGCAGGGAAGCCCGCCTTCAGCAGGAGGCGGCTGTTATTTTCCCGATGGTTTTTTTCGTCCACATCCAGGGCATAGACATCGAACTGTCCCGTCTGATCGGAGATGAAGGCAATCCTCTTCCCGTCCGGGGACCAGGAGAAATTAGCCTGCAGCGAGCAAGTCACCCAGGGCGTCAGGTCGGTCTGTGCGTCGCGCTCCAGATCGACAAGGCAGATGTGGAATTTTTCGCTCCCGTCGAAGTCGACCGAAAATGCCAGGCGGCGTCCATCAGGAGCATAACGTGGGTGGAACTTCGCGCCAGGCCCTTTGGAAATCAGCCGGAGCGTCGCCTCCCGCTCCAGCGCCAACTCATAGATTTCCCAATTTCCAGTGGGATTCCAAGAGAATGCCACCCGCTGGCCATCGGGAGCCAGGTCAAAGCCCATGTCGGTTTCGATGAATGGAACGCCTAATAGCTCCCCGAGCTCCAGCATGAGAACCCTCCCTTTCAGACTTTATGACAGGCCACCCAGTGGCCGGGCGCCGCAGCGCGCCATTCTGGGACCTCCTGGCTGCAACGCGCTTCCGCGATCGGGCAGCGTGGATGGAAGCGGCAGCCGGAGGGCGGATTGATCGGGCTGGGCACATCGCCTGCCAGGATGATCCGGTGGCGGGCGCGATCCTTTTTCGGATCCGGCACCGGGACCGCGGACAGCAAAGCCTTCGTGTAAGGGTGCAGCGGGTGTTCGTAAAGCTCGTTCCGGTCGGCCAGCTCAGCCATCACCCCGAGATACATGACCGCCACCCGGTCACAGATGTGCCTGACCATGCTCAGGTCGTGGGCGATGAACAGGTAAGTCAGGTTGAGGCGGTCCTGCAGGTCTTCCAACAGGTTGACCACCTGGGCCTGGATGGAAACGTCCAGGGCCGAGATGGGTTCGTCGCAAACGACGAATTTCGGCTCGGATGCCAGGGCGCGCGCCACACCGATACGCTGGCGCTGTCCGCCTGAGAATTCGTGCGGGAACCGGTTGACCAGCCGTCCGCTCAGGCCGACCAGGCTCATCAATTCCTTGACCCGCTCGGTGCGTTCCTTTTCGGTCTTCAGCAAATGATGGACGCGCAGCGGCTCGCCGACGATCGAGTTGACCGTCCAGCGCGGGTTGAGGGAGGCGAACGGATCCTGGAAGATCATCTGGGCTTCCCGGCGGATGGCCAGCATTTCCCGGCCACGGGCCGTCCGAACATCCCGGCCATCGATCGTCACCACGCCATCGGTGGCTGGATACAACCCGAGCAGCGTGCGTCCGGCGGTGGTCTTCCCACAACCGCTTTCACCCACCAGGCCGAGGGTTTCCCCCTGGTCGATGGCGAACGAGATCCCATCCACGGCGCGGACGGCGCCGACCTTGCGTTGGATGACGATCCCGCGCATGACCGGGAAATGTTTGGTCAGGTTCTCCACCTGGACGAGGGGCTGGGATTGGCTCATCGCGCGGCTCCGTCGCGGATGTCCACCCAGCAGGCGATGGTGTGGCCGCTGCCGACTTCGGAGAGGGAAGGAATTTCAGTCTTACAGCGCTCGATGGAAAAGTCGCAGCGCGGTGCGAACGGGCACCCGTGCGGTTCGACCAGCAGGCTGGGCGGGGCGCCGGCGATCGATTTGAGCCGATGGTCACGGCGCCGGTCGACGCGCGGCAGGGCGCCCAACAGGGCCTGGGTATAGGGATGGCGGGGATCTTCGTATAAATCTTCCACCCGGGCTTCTTCGACGATGAATCCGGCGTACATGACGATCACCCGATCGGCAATGCCTGCCACCACACCCAGGTCGTGGGTGATCCAGATCACCGCCATGTGGACCTGGTCCCGCAAGCGCGTGACCAGCTCGACGATCTGGGCCTGGATGGTGACGTCCAGGGCGGTGGTCGGCTCGTCGGCAATCAGGAGCCCGGGATTGCAGGCCAGGGCCATGGCGATCATGACGCGCTGGCGCATCCCGCCCGAGAACTGGTGTGGATAATCCCCAAGACGATTTTTCGCCTCCGGGATGCCGACCAGTTCCAGCAATTCCACGGCGCGGTTCTCGGCCGTCTTCTGGTCCATCGACATGTGGGTGCGCAGGGACTCGGTGATCTGTTTGCCGATCGTCAGGACGGGGTTGAGCGAGGTCATCGGGTCCTGGAAGATCATGGCGATCTCCTTGCCCCGGACGGCGGTCATCTCATCCTCGGATTTTTTCAGCAAATCCTGGCTGGAAAACAGGGCGGTCCCGCCGGCAATCTCGCCGGGCGGCGTCGGGATCAGCTTCAGCACGGAAAGCATGCTGACGGATTTGCCGCAGCCGCTCTCGCCGACCACCGCCAGAGTTTCACCCTCGTCGACGTGGAAGGAGATCCCGTTGACAGCATAGACCGTCCCTTCGGGGGTATGGAAACGGGTCCGCAGATCGTTCACTTGCAATAAGGCGCTCATCGATGGATATCCTTAAACAGTCCGGCTGCGCGGGTCGAGGGCATCCCGCAGCCCATCACCCAGGAAATTGATGCTCAGGACGGTCAGGAGGATCAATAGGCCGGGAAAGAACCACATCCAGGGGGCGGATTCGATATAGTTGTTGGCGTTATCGAGCATGTTCCCCCAGGTGGCCGTGGGCGGCTGGACCCCCAACCCGAGGAAGCTGATATACGCCTCGGAAAGGATGGCATTTGCCACACCCAAGGTGGCGGAAACGACGATCGGGGCGATGCTGTTGGGCAGGATGTGCCGGAAGATGATGTCCCGATTGGATGTTCCGGTGGCCCGGGCCGCCAGGATGAATTCGTTTTCCTTCAAGGAAAGGAATTCCGCCCGGACGATGCGCGCCAGGTACATCCAGGAGGTCACCCCGATGATGACGACGATGACCACCACGCTGCCGCTGAAGGTCCGCCCCATCACAGTCAGGTCGGGGATCTTCCCGCCGAAGAATTTCGCCATCACGATCAACAGGAAGATCTCGGGGATATTCAACATGGCCTCGGTAATTCGCATCAGGATGCTGTCGAGCAGGCCTCCGTAGTACCCGGCCAGGGCGCCGATCAGGATCCCGCAGAGCGTTTCGATCAGGACCGCAAACAAACCGATGATGAGCGAAATCTGGCCGCCGTAGATCGTCCGGGCAAAAATGTCCCGTCCGATCGGATCGGTGCCGAAGGGGTGGGCAGCGGAAGGCGCTTGCAATTTGATGGCCGTGTTGTTGAAATTGGCGTATTTCTCAGTCCGGATGAACGACCCGCCGAATGCATAGATGAATAAAAAGACGAGGACCAGCGCCCCGATCAGGGCCATCTTGTGCCGGCGGAAGCGCCGCCAGGTCAATTGAGCCAGGGTAAGCGGAGGCGTCTCCAACTCATCGGGCGCCAGCGAGGCGATTTTGTTGGTCGGTACTTCTGTGGTCATGGTTTGTCCTCGCTAATCATAGCGGATGCGTGGATCCAGCCAGGCATAGACGATGTCGGTGATGATCTGGAAGACGACGACCGCAACGGCGATCAGCATCAGGATACCCATGACGACCGGCATGTCGCCGCGCGAAACGTGATCCAGGAACAGGCGGCCCATGCCCGGCCAGGCGAAGATGCGCTCGGTCACAACCGCGCCCCCGAGCAGGAGCGGCAAATCCAGGCCGACCACCGTGACGATCGGCAGCGAGGCATTCTTCAAGGCGTGCACCAGGACGACAGAGCGCCTTGGCAGGCCTTTCGATTTCGCCGTGCGGATGTAGTCCTGGCCCATCACCTCCAGCATCGTGCTGCGAATGTAACGGCTGTAGGCGGCGAAGCTGACCAGGGAAATACTCAAGACCGGCAGGATCATGTGCAGCATGACCTGTCCCGCAGTCTGGCCCACTTGCGGATCGAACATACCCACCGTGGGGAGGTACGGAAGCCCCCACCGTTTGAACAGGACGGCAAAGATATACATGGAGAGCAGGGCGACGAAAAAGATCGGCATGGAATAGCCAATGAACAATAAAGTCGTGATGAAATTATCCAGCGTCGAATATTGTTTGAGGGCGGAATAGATCCCGACCAGGAGGGAACCCAGGACGATGACGATCTCCGAAGCCAGCATCAGGAGAAGCGTGTTTGGCAAACGCTGGACGATCAAGGTGAGGGCCGGGGTGCCCCGGTTGACGATCGAGGTCCCGAAATCGCCGCGCAGGATCCCGCGGCGCGTGCCGCTCGTCTCGGGGATCCCATCCCCGTTCAGGTCGACTTTCGTCCAGTCGTTCCCGATCAGCCAGTAGATATATTGGACATAAATCGGTTTATCCAGACCAAGTTGGCGGGTCAAACGAATGCGGTCCGCTGGCCGGGTGACCGAACGTCCCCCCATGGTCGCGATCGGATCGCCCGTATTCATCATCAAGATGAACAGGATGATGCTGATGATAAATAATAATGGAATACCCTGTAGGATTCGGCGGATGACGTAACGAGTCATAAGTACCCTTGAAGGAGGGGAGTTCCGGGTGGGCCGGAGAAGGCCGACCCACCCGGCAGGTTCTGCAAAGTCGATCAGCTATTTCTGGGTCAGGTCCCAATCGGCAATATTGAAGAAAGGAGTCACGCCAGAGAACTTGACGCCCGAGAGGCGTGGACCGACCGCCCAGACATCCGGATCCTGCCACAATCCCAGCCAATAGACTTTATCGTAGAACATCTGATTGATCTGGGAGATAGTTTGCTGGCGGGCGACCGGGTCGGTCTGGGTGGCCTGCTTCTGGATCAAGGCATCTAGTTCGGGGTCGCACATGAAGAACCAGTTCGAGCCGGCAGGATAGCTGTCGGTTGGAATTTCGCTGCACAACCAGTAATAGATATCCGGGTCCGGGAAGCCCGAAGGGCCATCGGACCATTCCATGATGTCCAGCTTCCCACTGGCGGCCGGTCCCTGGCCGTAGCCGGAGAAATAAAGGTCGTCAGCGTAATTCGAAAGGTCGACCTTGATCCCCACCTGGGCGAGCTGCTGCTGGATGACAGCCTGGGCATTCTGGCGAATCTCGCGGCTGGTCGTCCCATAGCGCAGGACCAGCTCGACGCCGTCCTTGTCCCGGACGCCATCCCCGTTGTGATCGATCCAGCCGGCTTGGTCGAGCAACTTCTTGGCAGCTTCCGGATCGTAAGGATAGTTCGTCAGGGGAGGGTTGTTGTAGTACGGCAGCGCATCCCAGAAACTGGCCGGGGTCTTGGTCAAACCAAGCAGGAGATCGCGATTGATCCCGTCCCGGTCGATCGACATGGCAATCGCCTTGCGGACGTTCACGTCCAGCAGGGCCGGATTACCCAGCTTCTTGTTGATGAGGAAGAAAAGGCCTTCGTTGTACCCGGAAGGCTGGGTCATGATCTTGATTCCAGACTGCTGAAGGGTCGGGACGTCGCTGTAAGCGATGAAGGTCCCGAGGTCCCCATCGCCTGAACGCAACGCCGCCACCTGGGAAGCGTCATCGGGAACAAAGCGCAGGTAGATCTCATCGATCTTGGGACGCTTGCCCCAATAATTATCGTTGATCGCGAAGCGCGCATACGAACCAGACTGCCATTCGACGAAGTTATATGGGCCACAGCCGACCGTCGGAGCCATGTTCCAGGCGGCCTTGTCGAGCGTCCCATCCGCATCGAAGACCGGGCGAAGGATGTGCTCCGGCAGGATACCACGCCACATGAAGATCCAGGGGGCGAATGGATCCTTGAAATGAACAACCACGGTCTGGGCATCCGGGGTCTCGATATCCGATACCTTGTCATACGGGTAGGCGGAATTGACGGCATTGTGCGAGTCGGTGAACATCTGCCAGGTGAACTTGAAGTCCTCCGACGTGATCGGCTGTCCGTCCGACCATTTGATATCGCTCCGCAGCTTCAGGGTGATCGTCTTCCCATCCGCTGAAAGACCGCCATTTTCCAGGGAAGGTATTTCGGTGACCAGGTTCGGATAGGCCTCGTTATTTTCATCGAAGTTCCAGGCCCAGCATAACCAAAGCTGGTGGGTGGTGGTCGAGAACCACATGTTGGTATACATCGGATTCAGGGAATCGAATTCCTGGGTCCAGATGAACGTCGCCACCTTCTTTTGAGGCGTCGGGACCGCGGTCGCCGGTTGGGTCGCATTCGTGACCGGGGCAGTCGTGGCGGCAGGCTTCGCTCCTCCACAGCCGCTCAAGACCATGCTGAGGATTACCAGCACGGCAAACACAGGGAATAAACCAGACTTACGTGACATTCGCATCCTCCTTTGCATGATAAGCCGATCCAAGGGTAGAAAAAAGCGCCATCAGAATACGAAATCAATTCTGACGGCGCTCAGGGATCATCCAGTTTGCGGCAGGGCGTCCATTCCAGCCTTGCGGGCCAGGTTCTCGACCATCGTACGCAACTCACGATCCTGCTCTGGGGTATAACGCGGTTTTTCATAGGCGGCCAGCAGCTCCTGCGTGCGCGCCTTCGCCCGGGCAAATGTATCGGGGCTGCCGGAGGCCTGCCAACCTCGGATGGAGTCCCGGTCGATCACCGACGATGGAAGGTACTGTTCCTTGGAGAATAATTCACGGGTGGCTTTCTGTTTGAGGAAGTCGCCTTTGAAATTGATCCCCTCGAAAAGCGCGGTCGCCAGGGTTTCGGTCCGGACCTCGACGCCAGCGACCAAGCGCTGGGCCATCGCAATTCCCTCAGCATCCACGACCAGTTTTTCCGGGCTCTGGCAGGCCAGGAAATCCAGCATCCCGGCTCCCGAGATCATATTGATCCCGGCCAGCGCACCAATCACTGCACTGATGCCACTCTCCAATCCCGCCTGGGCATCCACGACTTTTGCATCGCTCGCGCCCAGGTAGGCGTGGGTGGGTAAATTCAAGGATTTTCCCACCTGGGCATAGGCCGCATCGATCATGGCGGTCTCGACTGCGCCCATCGGAGTGGTGCCCCGGCGCATGTCGAAGATGGCGGGCGCCCCACCCCAGACGATCGGCGCACCCGGGTTGGCGAACTGGTGAATGGCGATCCCGCTCAGGCTCTCGGCGGCGTGCTGGACGACCGAGCCAAGCAATGTGACCGGGGCGGCCGCACCGGCCAGCGGCATGGAAATCAACTGGGCCGGCAGGCGCGCCCGCGCCAATTCGATCAAATTCTCCGAGCCGAATTCGCTCCAGATGAGCGGCGGGGACGGGCAGACGTCAAAGACGGCCTGGGGTTTGTCGGCCAAAGCCGATCGGCCCCCGGCAAAAAGGGCCAGCATGTCGAACATGGCCGGCAAGTTTTCGACCGAGAAGGAACCGGTCACCACCGGCTTCTGGGAATATTGCAGGACGATGTACAAGCGATACAGGTCCCCGATCGCTTTCGGCACTTCATTGCAGACGATCGCCGTCGATTGTGCGTCGTATTGGGAGAGCATCTCCGCGACTTTGACTACACGCACCAAGTCCGGAGTATAAGAGGTCTTGTGCTCGAGCGTCTCGGGATCGAGAATGTGCACGCCCGAGGAGCCCGGGTCGAACTGGACGGCGTCGCCGCCGTATTGGACCTTCTGGTCCCCACGACGGTCGAAGAGACCGAATTTCTCGGGGACACTTTCGAGGGCCTTGCGAACAACTTTTTCCGGGATCATGACCACATCGGCCTGGGCGGTCGCCCCGGCCGCGAGCAGCAACTCACGTGCCCGGGCGGACTGGACCTTGATCCCTGGTTTTTGCATCAACTGAAACGCCTCGTCTAGGATTCGGGCGATCAGGTCGAGCGTAAGCAGTTCCAGTTTTGGCTGCATGGAGGTTATTTCTTCTCCAGCGAGGCAATGATCCTGGCCATCTCGGCCCGGACGCCTTCGTCGAGCGGGTCCGGCTGGTGCGTCTCGAGGGTCTTGCGGGCCTTGGCAAGCGCCCAGTCCCGGGCATCGTCTTTTTTGGTCTCCCATTCGGTATAAGGACGGCGGTCCATGAACTGCGGCAGGAAGATGTCCCGCATGTGCTTCAGGGTATGCTTCTGGGTGAGGAAATTCCCGCCCGACCCGACGGCCGCGATCGTATCCAGGGCCAGGGTCTCGTCGTCCACCACGATACCTTGCAATGTTTTGTGGATGGTGGAGAAAATCTCGCAATCCATCATCATTTCTGAGAACGACCAGATGCGGCTGCCGTGAAGGAGCCCCACTCCGAGCAGCATGTCGGACATCGAAATGCAAGCCATGAAGGTGGAAAGGGTGTTCTCGATCCCCGCCTGCCAGTTGGGTTCCTTCGCCCCGGTGGCGAATGAGCCCATCGAAAGCGGAATGTGGTAGAAGTCCGAAAGCACATTCGTGGCCGCGCCGTAAAGGAAGTCCTCCGGGCCGCCGCCGGTATAGGCCCCGGTGCGCAGGTCAGAAGCCGTCTGGGCGGCAGCATAGAAGACCGGGGCGCCCGGGAAGGCCAACTGGATCAACGCCGCGCCGGCGATCACCTCGGCATTCCCGACCGCCAGATTCCCAGCCAGTGTGGCCGGGCCGGTGGTCAGGTTGGCCGCCATGGTCATGAATCCGGTCGGCAGACCGTACTCGGCTGCCACCAGGGCTGCGTCGAGGCTGCCGCCATCATGACCGAGCGGCGAGGCGGAACACTGCATGAGCGAAAGGATCGGGCGGGCGCGCAGTTTATCCTTGCCGCCGACAAGCAGGGCGGCCATCTCGACGGCTGCCCGGGCTTCGCGCTCGGTGTAAATCGATTCCGTCTGGACGTGTTTGGTCGAGTTTTCCCATATGGCCTGAATCTCGTGCAGGCTGCGCGTTTCAGGCGGACGGTCCTGGGCCGAGACCGGCACCCAGTGGAAACCGATCTCTTCGGTCGCGTCCGCGATCCGGGCGATGTCACGCACATCCTGGAGGCAGGAAGTACGCCGCGTCCCGCTTTGGATATCCAGCACCTCCACGCCGCAGCCGTCCGTCCCGACAAAGACGTGGTTGCCGTCGAGGGGCAGATCCTGGGCGGGGTCCCGCGCAGCCAGCGGATAGACCGGTGGGCAACTTTTCAGGGCTTTTTCGATCAATTCCGGCTTGGCGCGCACGACCATCTTCTCGGCGTCGATCTTCGCGCCATGGTCGGCCCAGATCTTCAGGGCGCGTTTCGATGGGAAACGCACACCGACTTTTTCGATGATCCACAAAGTGGATGAGTGTATTTTCTCGACTTCCTGAGGGGTCAGGATATTCAGTTGCAATTTCGGGTTGGTGATGGATTTGATGTTCTTAGGCATGCTGTCCGCTCCCCGGAACCGTCAGGCAACACCGACGAGTTTTTTCGCCAGTCCCACCGCGCCGATCGCATCCTCCGAGTAACCGTCCGCTTCGATCTTCTCCACCCAATCCCGGGTCACAGGCGCCCCACCCACCATCACCTTGACCTTCTTTCGAAGCCCCAGCTTGTCGAGCTCGTCGATCACTTCCTTTTGCTTGACCATGGTGGTCGTCAGGAGCGCGCTCAATCCCACCAGGTCGGCGTCCACTTCCTTGACCTTGGCGATGATCTTCGCTGCAGGGACGTCCACCCCGAGATCGTAGACCTGAAAGCCGGAAGCGCCCAACATGGTCCCAACCAGGGATTTGCCGATTTCATGGATGTCGCCTTCGACGGTTGCAAGGACGACCTTTCCAAAAACCTGGCGGGATGTGCCGCGACGCTGCATCTCGGGCTCGAGGGCGGCAACAGCCGCTTTCATGGCCTCACCGGCCATGACCAGTTCCGGGAGGAACGCCTCGCCTTTGGCGAAGTTCTCACCGACCTGATTGACGCCCAAAACGAACCCTTTCGTGATGGCATCCAGCGGATCCACCCCGGCCTGGACAGCCTGGTTTGCCAGCCCCACAGCCACGTCGGCATCGCCATCCAGGATGCTCTGGGCCATTTTCTGGAAGAGTTCTTCGGTCATGGAGTACTCCTTCTCGAGAATTTATCTGGTTTATTTTATCTTTTTTTATTATCTTAAATAATCAAAAGACTGCCCGAACGTCAAGGTTCGGGCAGTGCTCATTTTACTTATTTTCGAAAATCCAACGGTCCACGTCGCGGCTCCAATCCACCAGATCGGCAGGCTTGAACCACAGGGCAACTTCCTTTTCCCCATTTTCCACCGAATCGGAGGCATGGGTAAGATTACGGCCCACTTCGAGGGCAAAATCGTGCCGGATGGATCCGGGAGCTGCCTCGGTCGGACGGGTGGCCCCCATCGTCTGCCGGATGGCGGCGATCGCATTCGGGCCTTCCCAGACCATGGCCATCACCGGCGCAGAGGTAATGTAACTGATCAAACCCTCATAAAACGGTTTGCCTTTGTGGATCGCATAATGAGTCTCGGCCAGTCCCTGGCTTACATTCAGGAATTTGGCCGCCACCAAGCGCAACCCCCGGCGTTCCAGGCGCTGGATCACTTCCCCGATCAAGCCACGCTGAACACCATCGGGTTTGACGAGTACGAGCGAACGTTCCATTTTGATCGATTCTCCCTTTCAAAAATAGCCTCGGGGCGGGTCCCGTCCCGAGGCAAGGTTTTCTCAAATCAGTTCAAGCCGGGTCAGCGTAACAATTCCTCGGCTTTGGTAAACGCATCCAATGCCTCCTGCAGGCGATTCGCCCGCATGTAGGCGTCTCCGAGGGTCTGCCAGACGACCACATCCACAGGATGGAGGTAGATGGTCTCCTTCAAATCGTGGATGACCTCATCCAGCAACCTTCCTTTCTTGACCAGCTTGGCATACGTCTTCATTGCCTCCTCAAGGGAGCCGGCAGCCAGCGCAGCCTGCGCAGCGGAGAGCAGGTCAGCATCTTTATCGGCAGGCGGGACGCTGGAGAGCGGGCCAGTCGCCTTCAGGTCGCGAGGGATGCTAGCAACCTGTTCAGCCGGCGCCTTCTTGACCGGGGTAGGCGGTTCGACAGCGATCGGAATCCGCGGCACTTGGAATGGCGTATCCGCAGAAGGAATCTCATCGGAGCCCAAACGCACGGTGGATGGAGGATCGCTGGGAGGCGCTTTCTCCGCCGGAACCCATTCTTCAGGGGCAGTCGGAGCCGCCTGATCGGCAACCGGAGCCGTCTCGTCCATCCAGGCGGGCATTTCAGGCTCGGCTCCCGGCGATTGGGGGGCCGACCCGAGCGGGGTCAGCATGTGGGTCTGGCCAGGCGAAGCGGGCGCACGCAGCCAGTCCGGAAGGTCGGTTTCCGCTTGCGGAGCTTCGGGACCCGGCTCGGGCTCAGGCTGAGGGGTAACAGGCTTGTTCAAGTCCTTCAACCATTCAGGCAGATCTTCCTGGGGAGTTTGTTGAGCTTCCGATTCCGCCTGCGGAACTGCCGGCATCGGCACATCCGTCTCGGTCTTGTCCAGGTTGCTCAGCCAGCTCGTGATGGTGGCATCTTCCGGTTCTCCGGCGAAGGAAGCCTGGGGCGGTTGTGGCGCAGCAGGCGCTTCGGATTGGGAAACGGGTTCGGTTGGGACGGCTTTTTCGATCCGATCCGGGGTCAATTCCGGACGATCGATGGGTTCGGTCCAGGCAGACTCCGCTGTTTTTTCCTCGGCAGCCGGCGTTTCAGAAACTACTTTCTGGATCCACTCAGGCGTCGTTTCCGGGCGGTCCTCGGGATGGGTAAGCAATTCCTCGGGTTTGGCGCCTTGATTGGCGGCCAGCCTTTCTAGCCATGCCATGGTATCGTCTTCGATCTGGACTGGCTGGGCCGTACCTTCAGGCGGCGACTGCAGAGAGAGGCTGTCGTCCAGATCCGGCAAGTCGGGGATGACTTCGACCGGAGGGTGTACCGCAGGCTGGGGCGTTTGGTCGACGGGGGGGGCAGGAACTTCAACAACAGGCGCCGGGGGTTCTGCAGCAGGCAGCTCCTCTTCGAGGGTCGGCATCAGCGAGGCCGGCAGGTGATCCTGCTTCGGTGGCACTGGCGGTTCCTGGCTATCCCCAGAAGCCGCGTTGATCTCCTTCAGCCAGTCAGGGACCTCCTCGGAACGTTCCTGAGGATTGGTCAGCAATTCTTCGGGCTTTGCGCCCTGCTTGGCAGCCAGGCTTTCCAACCAGCCCAGGGCATCATCCCCGATTTCGAGCGGCTTCGCTTCGCCGGTTGGCTGGAAAGCATCTCCTTCCATGGGCGGAAGGGAGGATCCAACCTGGTTGTCCGGGGCTGGGGTAGGCGGCATTGGAGGAAGAGGTTCCTGGGGAGCTGCCATGTGGGCCAGCGTGGGCTGGTCGGCAGTATGATCCACACTCGGGGGAATCGGGGAAGGCGGCGTTGTTGGTTCGGCCGGGATATCTGTTTTGTCACCGCCCAGCCCGGCCAGCCAATCCGGCAGGGCTCCACCATCAATCGGCTGGTCTTGGGATGGCTCGGGCGTAAATTCGGATCCGGCAGGCGACGAGAACAGCGAAGATCCGACATCCGGGGCAGCCTGCTCCCCGCCCAAATTCGCCAGCCAGTCGGGCACATTCGCATCGGCGGAAGCGGATTGTTGAGGCGCATCACTGGCAGGTTTATCCCCGCCAAGGTTCGCAAGCCAATCCGGTGTGGTGTCGTCCCCAAACGGAGTCTGATCGTTCGTTTCGGATTCCGGCTGGACTGCATCGGTCGTGCCTGCCGGGGCCATGGATTGCAGCCAATCGGGAATATCAGCCTTGGCGATCGGCTCCGCCGGCGGCTCCTGGCTGAGATCGGACGGGCCTTCCTGGGCCGCGCCGGTCGATTCCTGCCAGCCAGCCGTCCTCATCCAATCCGGGACCGAGCTTTCCGCGGCAGCCGGGGGCGGCGCAGCGGGAGAAACGGGCTCATCCGGCGCCGGGGCAACGGCCGGGATCGGATTGAAACCGGCCGGGGTTTCGGGAGACGTCGCATTTTTCATCCAATCGGGCACAGGTTCACTGCGTTTTTCTCCCGACAGGTTGATCCCCAGCGAAGCCGCCCAGTTCGGCTGGGAGGCCGGCATTCCGCCGCCCTGGTAATCGAGCCGTTCCATTATCACTGCCGTATCGGCGACCTGGTCGGAGGCGAAGGCTGAGCTGGTCGAAAATGACGAGTATGGATCCAGAAGGCGCAAGCGCTGGCGATAGATTTGGGTATTCTCCCCCCGCCCGGTCCCGGGCAAGACGTCCACCAGAACGCGCAATCCATCCATGCAATAGGGGTATTTCTTGAGCAACGTGGAGGCCATTTCCGCAGCTTCCACTTTCTGTCCGGCGCGGTAGTAAGCGCGGGCCAGCATGACCTGCAGGTCGGGCCGGTTGGGATCTTCCGCCAAAACGGAGCGGATCTCCGAGATTGCCTGGCTGAATAACTCACCCTGCGCGTACATGTTGGCCAGGGCGTCCCGGCTCAGGCGGATCTTGGGCGGCTCGACGCCGTCCCGCCTGCCGTACAACCGGCGCAGTTCGCCCTGGATGGCCGGGTTGGATGGCTGGACCTCGAAGGCACGTTCCATGTGCCAGATTGCTTCATCAAGCTTGCCTTCGTCGTCCCGAATGATACTCATCCCCACGTGGGACACGAAATCATCCGGAACCGCCATCAGGGCACGTTGAAAAATATCTGCTGCGTCGGAATAACGGCGGGCTTCGAGAAAGGTTTTTCCGAGCAACCGATAGGTTTCGATGTGCATCGGGAAGGTCTTGAGGATATGCTGGCAATGCGCGACAGCTTCATCAAGGTGTCCGCCCTCGATCATCCCTTCGATTTCATGGTTATATACGCGCAAAGATACCTTGGCCATTCCTTGCTCCTGGCTCTATTATGCACTAATCTTTTAGATTATGCAATCGTATTTTCGCATAGAATTTTGAAAGGTGCAATTTTACAGTTAGTCGTAGAAGAGCGGCAGCGCAGGGACAGGTTTTTCACTCCACAGGAAGGCGTCCTGGAGGCTTTGGCGGGCCTCCGCAAGTTTTTGCGGGTCGTTGGCATGGATCGTAAAAAGGGGCTGGCCTCTCTGTACCCGGTCCCCAACCTTGTGATGGATCACGAAACCCACGGCGTGGTCCACCGGATCGCCCTTTTTCGCCCGCCCGGCCCCAAGGGCAACGGCCGCCTCGCCGATCAGACGGGCATGGACCTGTGCAAGGCACCCGTTCCGCCCAGCTTCGACGACTTCGATATTCCTCGCTTTGGGAAATTTATCCAGGTGATCGAGATACTCGACATCCCCGCCCTGCGCATCAACCAGCAGGTGGAACTTTTCAAATGCCTTCCCGGATGCGATGACTGCCTCGGCCATCTTCCGGCCGGATGGCAGGTCCGGGGCGCGCCCACCCAGGACCAGCATGTGGGCACTGACGTGCAGGCAGTGCTCGCGGAAATCCTCCGGGCCTCCACCCTGGAGGGTTTCGATCGCCTCGATCACTTCCAGGGCGTTGCCAACAGCCGACCCGAGCGGCTGATTCATATCGGACAACAAGGTTACAACCTTGCGACCGGCGAGCTTGCCGATATCGATCATCAGACTGGAAAGCTGGCGGGCTTCCGGCAGGTTTTCCATGAAAGCCCCCAGCCCGACCTTGACGTCCAGGACGATCGCCTGGGCGCCCGCAGCGATCTTCTTGCTCATGATCGATGAGGCAATGAGAGGGATGGATTGAACGGTCCCGGTGACATCCCGCAGGGCATAGAGCTTGCCGTCGGCCGGCGCCAGGTCCAGGGATTGCCCGGTCAGGACGATTCCGTCCTTCTTGAGCTGGCGCTTGAACTCATCGGTGCTCAGGTCGACCCGGTAACCGGGGATGGATTCGAGCTTGTCGAGTGTCCCACCGCTGAACCCCAGGCCGCGGCCCGACATCTTTCCCACCGGCAGCCCGCAAGCCACCACGACTGGAAGGACCACCAAAGTGGTTTTATCCCCCACCCCGCCGGAGGAATGCTTGTCCATGGCAATATCGACGATACCCGACAGGTCGAGGATCTCTCCGGAGTGAGCCATCGCCAGCGTCAGGTCGGTGGTTTCGCGAGCCGACATGCCGTTGAGCAAAACCGCCATCGCCCAGGCCGAGACCTGGTAATCCGGTATTTCGCCTTTTGTGAAGCCCGCGACGAAGGACTCGATCTCCTCGGTGCTGAGTTCCTGTCGTTCACGTTTCTTGATAATGATATCCACCGCGCGCATGGGATGCTCCTTTTCTGGGGTAAATCTATTTTATCCCAATTCAGAGTTGTCCGACAACTCTGAAGCCGCGGCGAACCATTATTTGATCAGCTTATCCACCACCATTGCCGCAAACAGGAAGGCCAGGTAATAACTGGACACCCGGTACAACCGCCAGGCGAGTTTGTTCGTCCCTTTCCGCCAGACCAGCCAAGCGACGTACAGCATCGCGCCTCCCAACAAGACCGCAGAGGCGAGGT
>DATJPX010000039.1:0-24938 GCA_035506155.1 Anaerolineales bacterium | reverse complement strand
GACCGACCTGCAGGTCGGCCAGCGCGTTACCGGCGCGGAGGTCCAGGCGGGCATCGAAAAGGTTTTCGGTCCGCTGGAGACGGCCAACGGCGGCGAGCTGGATGGAGAAGCCCGCATGTTCCACATCCCCGGTGCACAGGGCGAGGTCGGCTTCATCTCCTCGGTGAGCGTTCCTTTCTGCGCCTCGTGCGCCCGCGCCCGGCTGACGGCAGACGGCCTGCTGCGCACCTGCCTGCTGCGCGAGCACGAGATCAACCTGCTCAAGCCGCTGCGGGAAGGGGCCACCCGGGAGGAACTGCGCAAGATGCTCCTGGACGGGATTTGGGACAAGCCCTGGGGGCATGGACTGGCGGAAGGCGATATCCCGCTCAACCGGGTGATGAGCGAGATCGGCGGATAAAATAGCGGGACGGGATGCCAATCATCCCGTCCCGTTTTTGTCATTGACCAGGGGTGTCCTACTTTTGCTGGGCCACCAGCTCCTTCAGCAGCGTACCCAGCCGGGTGACGCCTTCCCGGATGGTATCGGGATTGGAGTAGGAGAAATTGATCCGCATGGTGTTCTTCCCGCCGCCGTTGGGGTGGAAGGACTCGCCTGGCACGAAGGCCACCTTGCGCTGGATGGCGATCTTGAGAACGTCGGCTGCATCCATATTTTCGGGCAGGATGCCCCACAGGAACATCCCGCCGAGCGGATGAGTCCAGCGCGCCTCGGGAGGGAACATCTCGTCCATCATCTCCATCATCACATCCCGGCGTTCTTTATAGATCGTCCGGATCACCTTGACGTGCTCGTCCAGGAAACCCTCCTTGCCGACCTCATAAGCCACCATCTGGTTGAAAGCGGCCGTATTCAAATCCGCGGCCTGTTTCGACTGGACCAGCTTATGGATGACCTGCTCCGGGGCGATCACCCAGGCCAGGCGAATGCCCGGGGCAAGCAGCTTGGAGAAGGTGCTCAGGTAGATGACGTTGCCGGTGTAGCAGCCGTCGTCGCCGCGGTATTTACTGTCGAGCGAAACGACCGAGGGCAGGTGTTCCCCCTCGAAGCGCAACTGGCCGTAGGGGTCGTCCTCGACGATCGGCACACCGTACTGGTCTGCCAACTCGACTAGGCGCTGACGGCGCTCCAGGCTGAGGGTGCTGCCGCTCGGGTTCTGGAAGTTCGGCAACACGTAGATGAACTTGGGACCGACCCGCAGCGCCTTTTCCAACTCGTCGGTGATCATCCCGTTCTCGTCGGACGGGACCGAGATGTACTGGGCGCCGTAGGCGTTCCAGGCCTGCAAAGCGCCCAGATAGGTGGGGGATTCAACCACCACGTAATCGCCCTGATTGATGAATACCCGCCCGATGAAGTCCAGCGCCTGTTGGGAGCCGGAGGTGATCAGGATGTTTTCCGGCGTCACCGAAACGGCATAGCGGCCGGTCCGCTTGGCGATCATTTCGCGCAAGGGGCGATAGCCCTCTGTCGTGCTATATTGCAAGGCTTGGGCTGCCTCGGTTTCGAGGACGGTATTGCAAGCCTGTTGGAATTCCTTGACTGGAAATACTTCCGGCGCCGGCAGCCCGCCCCCGAACGAGATGATGTCGGGTTGTTCGGTCAGCTTGAGCAGTTCGCGGATGACCGAACTGCCCATCCTGCGTGTCCGGTTGGCATAGCGATATTCCCAGGGTGTCTGCATTCTTTCTCCTTGACTGAAGGTGAATTCGAACAAAAAAGCCTGGCAGGTACGATTCACCTGTCAGGCTTGTGCTGACGATTTCATGCCAAGCAGGAAAAATATTAACAGGCTCCGGAGCATGGCAATATAATCATACCGTGTTTCAAGTTGTAAGACAATATCCAAAATGCCTGACCTGCATATGACACCTGTCAGGTTTTAGTTCGTGCTACAATGGCCCCCAGAGGAAAAATGAGACGCTTCTCCACGCTGATCCTGGCTTTTTTGGTGCTTTTCTCGGCCTGCCAGACCTCCCCGGGCGGTTCGGCCGCTTCCACGCGGACCCCGGGTCTGGCGCCGGGCTCGCGCTGCGGCGATAACATCTGCGAGGGCGGAGAAACCTCGGCCTCCTGCCCGCAGGACTGCGCCTCCGCCACCTTCAGCGGGCACATCGAAACCACCTATCTCAAGGTGGCGAACGTCGGCAACATTGCCGTGATGGTCGCTTCCCCGCAAATCTCGCGTTACCCCGACGGAGCGGGGATCGTGGTGGTGGTCTCCCCGATCTATTCGGAAGTCGACGGGTTCATGACCGACCCGGATGCCACCTCCCTGGGATTGATCCAGGTCAGCTACCTCTGGCCCGGGATAAAAGACCCGCGCACCGGCGTCAAGAGCACCGGGACCTTCGATTACGGCGGCGAGCAATCCACGCAAATCCTGACGGACGTCCTGCGTTTTGCCTCCGGCCTGGAGACGGACGTCGAAGGCCGGCGCATCTTTGGCCTGGCCACTGTCCCGCCTTTGACCGATGAGGTGGGCGTGTACGCCAACGTGGACGCCGGGATCGTCGCCGTGAACGCGTTCTCGATCAACGGCACCCAGCTGCAGGACAACGTCAGTTACTACATTGGGCGGGAGAATCCCACCGTGGATACCCTCTCTGCCATGGAGTTGGGCTATTACGACGACACCAACCAGCCGGTTGCCAATCCCTTCTATGTCTACCCTGCCAGTTACAGCCCGAATACGTTGAGCTTGAACTTCACCAACCTGCGCTGGGATCCGACTTATACCGACCAGCATTCCAGCGCCGTCGGCCGGCCCTACCTGGACCTGGACGGTAATGGCCAGTTCAGCCAGGGGGACTTCCTCTTCGGCTGGCGGGTGCCGATCATGTTTGGCAAACGCTATTATTCGGCCGCACTGACCAAGGCCTTGCTGGATAACGGCGCCCTGACCACCGCCGATTGGCCGTCCGACCTGGCCACACCGGATGAAGCCGCCCAGGCTTGGCAGTACCGCCAGAGCACGGGGCGATTTGCCAACCTCCTGTTCCTGACGCCGAACTGGACTTTGAAAGTCATGCTGGTCTTCGGACAGAACGACCAGTTGCAGGTCTCCCTGGACAAGCCGCACGTCCACCAGGCCTTCCAGGGCTTCCGCTTCGAGAGCAAATTGTGGGTGCGCCTCAACCCCGACCGGGCTTACGTCCAGTATTTCCTGCCCGGCGCCGGGCTGGATTTCCCGGACAACCCGGCCAATACCCAGCCCATCGACTGGACCCAGATCGGGGCGTATGCCTATCCCAGCCAGGGTGCGGCTGCACGCTTGGTTCCGCTGGCCTCCATTGCCGAAATGGCCGATCGGACCTATACCGGCCTGTGGGACGAGAATCTCGGACAGGTCCTCTACACTTCCCCCGCTCCCACCCCGCAGCCCTAGCCGGCGCGGCCTTATTTTTCCCAGCCGAACTCTTCGAAGGGGATCCCGGCCCGGAAATTTTCGAGGGCGCGGCGGATGTAGGGAATGGTATTTTCCGGCAGGGCATCGACATCCACCCAGCGCAGCTCGTCGCATTTTTCCGGCTCGGCATTGGCCGGTTCCCCGCTCCAGCTTTTCACATGCACGAAGAAGTCTACCCGCTCGTCCCCTTCGCGGCGATGAAAGACGCCGGCGAAATGGATCTCCTGCGGGTCGATTTGTACCCCGATCTCTTCACGCGCCTCCCGGACGGCGGCCAGGCGGACCGGTTCGTTCCCGTCCAGGTGCCCGGCCGGGACGGAGTAGTGGCCATCCATGTAGCCGGTCTGGTAGCGCCGGCTGAGCAGGATCTGCCCGCCGCGAAAGAAGAACATGTGGACGGTGACAGGGAACTTTGTGCGCATGGGGTTTCTCCCTCCCGTTATCTTACCGTTCATTCCTCGCTTGCGCAACCAATTCGACTGAACTGCATTGCGCTATAATCATGCTAGCGGAGATCGTTGTCATTTTATTAGAAAAGAGGCGCTGTATGTCATTTTCCCCCAATTATCTCTCCCAGCGTGACCCTCGCTGGAAGGACGAGCATCTGGGTTTCGACAACACCATCACGATCGGTACCGACGGCTGTGCCTTGACCTCCCTGACGATGCTTGTCAACGGCTACGGCTTCAGCGAGACTCCTTCCACCATCAACCAGAAGCTCAAGGCGATGGGCTCCGGAGGAGGCTTCATCGGCGGCCTGGTGATCTGGGGCAGCCTGACGCGGGCCTTCCCGAAAGTCCTTTATCAGAACATCATCCAATGGAATAATCCACCGGCGGCGCTCGATTCCATCGACGCCTCGATCAATGCCGGGCAGCCGGTGGTGGTCGAGATCGATCGCTCGCCCGCGCCCGGCTTGCAGAATCACTGGGTCGTCCTGTATGCCAAACAGGGCAACGATTACCTGATGCTGGATCCCTGGCCGGTTCCCCCCGACAGCGGCCCGGTTACCCTGGCGAGCCGCTACGGGTCCGGCCGCCAGCCTCAGGATTACATCGTCGCGGCGGTCTGGTACCTGGCCCAAGGCCCGGCGACGCCCTCTGCCCCGCCAAGCGGCCCCGGCCTCTTCGTCCAGGTGGACCTCACTCTGGTCACCGGGCTGAACCTGCGCACGGCCCCCGCCGTGAGCGCCGCGCTGATCGCCCGGGAGGCCGCCGGATCCTGGCTGAAAGTTCTCGAGCCGGCGGATGCGGTGCGGGCGAAGATCGGCGTCCAGGACCAGTGGCTGAACGTCCAGGATATGCAGGGGAATACAGGATATGTGGCGGCCTGGTATATCATCGGGTCGTCCGGTTCCGCCCCCACTCCTGCGCCGGCCCCCGCCCCGGTTCCTGCTCCAGCCCCTGCTCCGGTTCCGCAGCCGGCTTCCTCTGGCCTGACGGTATACGTCTCCAGTGATGCCACCGCCGGCATCCGCCTGCGCGATCAGCCGAATTTGAACGGGAATACGATCACCTTCGAGATGCCGGGCGCCGCCCTGGCTGTCCTGGATGCGGCAGCCACGGCTCAGGCCAAGATCGGCCAGCAGGACCAGTGGCTGAATGTCAGGGATGGGAACGGCAACACCGGCTACGTGGCGGCCTGGTTCGTGGCTGCCCAGACGGGCACGGCGCCTCAGCCCGCCCCGGTTTCAGCTCCGGCCCCTGCTCCCGCCCCGGCAACCGTGCCCTCGGGCGGGACCGCTTCGGGCTCCACCCTGACGGTCGTCGTCTCCAGCCAGGCTTCGGCGGGGCTGCGTTTGCGCGACCTGCCCAACACGGCCGGGAACATCCTGAAATCCCTGGCCCCCGGCACCGCCCTGACCGTCTTGGATGCTGCCGCCGTCGCCCAGGCCAAGGTCGGGCAGCAGAACCAATGGCTGAACGTCAAGGATCCGGACGGGACGGTCGGCTATGTGGCTGCCTGGTATGTGACGATGTAGCTGGTCGGCTGAGGGACATTTCGGGTGGGAAACGATTGGAAAAGTTGGCGCGTGGGAAAAGGTACCGGCGATCGCCGGCGCCTCTCCCGTATTCCTCTTCGGGATGGATCCGTGACAGATGGATGCGCTCTGGACACTGGACGGAGATGAGACCAGTTGGGCTGCCTGGGCGGAGGACATGGCCCAGGCACCGGCTTCCCTGCTCGTGACGGAATGGGTCGCGGCCTTCCGAATCGACCGTCCGGGCTGGGCCCTGGACGTGGGCTGCGGCACCGGGCGCGCCTTTCGTCCGCTGGCCGAAGCCGGCTACCGGGTGGTCGGACTTGACCCGGTCGGCCGCGGTTTGCGCCTGGCCCGGGACCGGGCGTTGACGGATGGCCTGGCGGCCTGGTCGATCCAGGGAACGGCGGCTCGCCTCCCGTTCCGGACGGCTTCCGTGGCGCTTGTGCTGGGGATGAGCGTCCTCTTTCACCTCAGCCCGGGTGAGCTGGAGGAATCCCTTCGTGAAATTTCCCGGGTGCTGCTCCCGGATGGGAAAGCGCTCCTGCACTTTCTGGATGTCGGGGACTGGCGGCGTAACCTTGCCAGGCAAATATCGCCCGGGCAGGCCCCCGTCCCGGGCTATCGCGCCGTGGTGACCTGCTTTTGTCCAGCGGAAATCCTGCGAGACTGGGTTGAGGCGGCGGGCTTGAGGGTCGAATCGCTCGAATTGAAAACCAGCCGGAGCGAATCCGGTGAGCAGCGCAACTGGTTTTTGCAATGCAGCCGGTCGGAAAAGTGACGATGTTTTAAAGAAGGGATATGAGCGCCTCCGATTTTTCCCCCAAATTGACGGCATCCATCGTCAAACGCCTAAGCCATGCCGAAGATCGTGACGACATCGTACTGGACCTCTGCCAGGCCACCGGGCTGACCTGGGAGGATGTCGATGCCCGGGTCCGTTCCATCGAGGATCAGAATCGCCTGGCAATTGAACGTATGCAGTCGCCGCTGATGATTACGCTGGCGTTCTCGAGCTTCCTGGCAGGTTTGGCGTTCATGGTCTACGGAATGTATTCGATCATTGCCCCGTGGATCGCCTCTCCTGGTAAGAGGCAATCAGCGCCTGATCTGACCATCTGCTTTTCGGGAAGCCATGCGAGTCGCATCTGTGTCTTCAGTTTTCCTCCCCGGCCGGATTATGCTGCATATCTGGCAGTGGCGATTGGTCTAATTTTCAATCCGGCTTCAGGGATCCTTTTGGGGGCCGGTATGGTGACTGGCAGCTTGCTTGGCATGCGGGATGTCTGGTCGCAGCTGTTGGATGACCTTGACAGCCGTCGAAGGACCCGAGAGAGCGACCGATGATTTCGCCTCTAACCGATCAGGCCGGATCATGTTGAGAAGGGAATCCGTCCGGCCTTCGATACCTGCCCGATCGCTTCGATAAATACCCCCACCATCTTTTCCAGGTTGATCTCCTCCGCCACGATCCGGTAGGATTCGGCGCCCATCCGGCGCAGGCGGGTCACATCCGAGAGGGCGGTTTGCAGGGTTTCCCTTAGGGCGGACGGGTCGTCCGGCGGGAGCTGCCAGCCGTTGCCCGGCATCGTCCCCGAAGGGGGGCGGACCAGGTCATCGTTCGTCCCGTCTCCCTGGCCCATGATCACCGGCAGGCCGAAGGACATGGCCTCCTGGACTGCCAGCCCACCGGTTCCCGGCAGAACGAACAGGTCAGCAGCCAAAAAGTAAGGCGCCAGTTCCGCTCCATGCTTGGCGCCCGGGAATTCGGCCGCCGGGTAGATCGTCTTTGCCAGCCCTTCGAGTGCAGCCCGCTCGGGTCCCTCGCCGACGACGACCAGGCGCGGCCGGAGAGTCTCCGGGAGGGCCGCGCAGGCCTGCAGGAGCAGGTCCAGGCGTTTGCGGGCCTGCAGGCGGCCCACGAAGAGCAGGCTGGGCCGGCCGGCGAACCCTGCCGGACGGGCCGGAAGCGCCCCGCTCGGGCGGGCTGCGGCCGCGTTGGGGGCGACGAAGATCCGCCCGTTGGGAAATCTCAGGGAAGCGTATTCGCTTGCGCCGCGCTGGCTGTAGGTCAGCAGGGCGTCGAATTGTTTCAGGAAGGACAGGCGCCGGGCGCGGCGCAGGCCGGCCAGGGGACCGGAAAGGGGTGGAGCCCCCAGCCCCCAGCCCAGGACCGGCCGGCCCCGGCTCTTCATCCATCGCACCGCTGCCGGGGTCGCCAGGTAGCGCGGATTGGCCTCCACGATCAGCACATCCGGGTCCCAGTCCTCCAGCCAAGCCGGCAGCCCGGCCTGGCTGCAGAAGTACAGCGGGCCGCCCAGCAGGTGCCGGTTGTTGACGAACCGGTATTGTGCAACCAGAAGCCGGTCGGTTGTGGCGATCGATTCTCCCGGGCGGGGCAGCCCGGCGCAGACGCTCAATCCGCCCTGGCAGGCGCCGGCCAGGGCGTCGAAAAAGGCCGCCCGGTAGGGCGTCAGGACGCGCTGCTGGATGGCCAGCTTCCCCGAAAAGCGGGCCTCCGCCATCACTGGCCTCCGCACGGACCGCGCTGGTAGATCACGGCGACCGGGTCGTTGTACAGCTCGCACCAATCCTGGGAGGCATAGATGGCTGCAAGCAAGTCCGGCTGGTTCTGGACCGAGATCATCAGCAGGTTGACTCCCGCGGCATCCAGCTGGCTTTCCCAGTTGTACCTGGCGTAGTTGATATCGCTGTACTGCTGCCACTGGTCCACCGGGAAGACCTCGAAGCGGGTGTCGATCCAGGTGGGACGCTGGGGCAGGGCAAATTCGAGATAGCTGGAGAAGCCGATCTCGCTCCACAGCGGACCGGGCAGTTCGGGGTGGGCTCCCAGCCACTCGGTGGCGGCGATGGGCGTGTTTTCGGTGGCGGGCGGGGACTGGCTCCACCATTCGTCCCGCAGCCCGGGCAGGAAGACCAGCGAGAGCAGGATGAAGACGATGTTCAGGAACAGGTTGAAAGCCGGATTGCCTGGCCGGCCCTCCCGCAGGAATTTCTGTTCCCAATCGCCCAGCATGCAGGCGGTCAGGACGAGCAGGATGAAAACGAGCCAGACGACGTACCGCTCACCCCAAAGCGCCATGAAGCCGAAGCCCAGGAACCAGGTCCATTCCAGCCGGTCGAGCTTGCGCGGCGAGAGGTGGGCCAGCAGGGGAAAGGCCAGCAGCCAGAGGAAAAAGATGTTCATCTGCCAGCCGCTGTTGACCGGCGGGCCCCACTCGCCGGAGAATATCTGGCTGGAGGCGGCGGTCAGGGAGCTGAAGACATACGTCCATGAGCCGAAGCCGCGCGGGTTGGCGAAGGTCATTGCCAGGGACCAGGCGAACGCCAGGGCCAGGGTGCGCCGGTCCCCCCGGCCGAAGACCAGGGCGGCCCCGGCCAGCAGGATCAGGATCACGAAGGATCCGTGCAGGTTGACCCACAGTAGGCTGATCAAGGGCAGCCACCAGACGACCTTCCTCTCGCCCTGGTGCCAGCGGTATAGGAGGAGCAGCGCCAAGGCGAAGAGGGGATAGGCGAACAGCTGTGGACGAATGGACCAGTTGTTGCTGCTGGTCAGGACGGCCGCCAATGCCACCAGGCTTGCTCCGACCCGGCCGGCGCCCAGCCGGCGGGAAATTCCCCACAGGATCGTGTAAGTGGCGACGACCAGCACGCCTCGCAGGAACACCGTCAGCGGGAGACCGCCCAGCTTGTAGACCAGCCAGAGCAGCACGGCCGCCGCCCAGGAATGATAGACCACCGGCGACCCGGCCTGGGTAAAGGTCAGGGTGTCCACCCGCGGGATCGCCCCGGAGGCGACCGTATCGCGGCCCACCCGCAGGTACCACCAGTAATCCTGGGGCGTGACGGGCAGGAGGAAGGCGATGGTCAGGGCGATCAAAAGGACCAGCGCTAGCCAGAGGAAGTCGCCGCTGTTCAATCGTTTTGCGTTCATTTTGGCCTTGCGATGATGTAGGCTTTCCAGCCCATGGCTTCCAGGGATGGGACCACCGGGTAACCGGGCCGCATCCAGCAGGTCTCGTAAGATGCGGCGGCCAAAGCATCCCAGGCGGCCCGGGCGGATTCAGGTCCGTGCAGCTCCATCAACATGAGCGGCCGGGCTTCCGCCAGCACCCGGCGCATGCCCGGCAGGGCCATCACCTCGCCGCCCTCGATGTCCATCTTGACGACCTGCGGCGGTGGGTTGCCCTGCCCGTAGACGAACTCGTCCAGCGAGAGGCCGGGGACCTCGATCTCGGCCTGGTAGCGGTCGTCCCGCCCGGCCGAACCGGCGGCCTTGCCCATCCCCCCGGAGGCGTGGACCAGGAAACGCACCGGGCCGGCAGCGCCGGTCACTGCCCCGGCGACCAGGCTCATCCGGCCGGAAAGTCCGTTCAGGGCGACATTTCTCCGCCAGCGTTCGGCGTTGTCGGGCAGGGCTTCGAAGGCGAACACCTGCCCGGCCTCGCCGGTGGCCCTGGCCAGCAGGAGTGAAACGTAGCCGATGTTAGCGCCCACGTCATAGATGACCGCCCCCGGGTGGACCAGGTCGTGCAAGGCGGCCTGCAGCTCCGGCTCGTAGGTGCCCAGCCAGTAATCCTTCTCGGTTTGCATGTCGAGCAGGACGGTGAATCCGGCCAGGTCCCCGCCGGCCACCTTGACCTCGGTCAGGCCGGAGGGGGCGGCCCGGTTCAAGCTGCCACGGATCAGCCGCGCCAGCGGCTTGACCTTGTAGATGGCCTGCTTGACGGGAACGGGCAGGATTTTGGCAGCCAGGGCTGCGAGATTGAGAAAGAATTGCTTCATGACGGATTTACCACAAAGGCACGAAGACACAAATGGCGGCAAAGGTATTTGAACAGATTGATCTTTGAGGGTCAAGACAAATTGTGGATAGCTAACTTTATAAAATCATCCTTTTGATTCCGTATTTGATGACAGCAACGTTGAAGTTTATCAGGAAACCCAGTCGTTTGCCGGTTAATTTCATTTGCGACAATAATTGTGCCTGATGGACTTCGTTCAAAGAGTCTACCACTTTTAATTCGCAGATGATTCTCTCTTCGACTAAAACATCCAATCTGAGGCCTTCATCAAAAACGATGCCGTCGTATTTTATAGGAATTGCAACCTGTCGTTGAACTTTCAATCCCCGTTTTTTGAGTTCGTGACAAAAACAAACCTCGTAAACATTTTCAAGGAGTCCTGGGCCAAGCGCTTTATGAATCATAAAGGCGGCATCGACAATTTTTCTTGCTATTTCCTCTGTTCCTGGCGGGAGTGTAATATGTTTCCCAGTCCTAACCATACCCTCCTCCTTCAAGGTTCGTGCCTTTGTGTCTTTGTGGTTAAATTTCTTATCCCAGCAATATTTCCAGATAGTTCTCCACCATGCGGTCCAGGCCGAAAGCTTCCTCGGCCCGTGCCCGGGCGGCGTGGCGGAAGCGGGGCTGATCCCTGACGATCCGGGCGGCGGCCGCGACCAGGGCGGGCAGGTCGGGCGCCTCCAGTTTCCAGGGGTCGCCGCCGTAAGGCGCCAGCTGGCCGGCATCCCCGGTCACCAGCTCGGGCAGGGCCCCGGTGGCGAAGGCCGCCACCGGCAGGCCACAGGCCAGGGCCTCGATGACCGAGTTCGGGCAGGCGGCGTTCAGGTCGGCCGAAAAGAGCAGGTGGGCCGAGCGGTCCAGGGCGGGGATCTGCTCGCGCGGCACCAGCCCGGCAAAGCGGATCGGCACGCGGCTCTTCGCCCGGGCGGCCTCCTGGACTTCCACGGAAACGCGCCCGGCCACCGTCAGCTCGAGCGGATGGTCCTCCGCCAATCCCTCGGCCAGGGCGAGGGCGGTCTGCAGCCCGGACTCGTAGCCGCCCTGCAAGCTGCCTTCCACCAGCAGCAGCCGGGTGCAATCCGAGGGTCGTTCTTCGGGGCCTTCGGGTGTGTAGACCGACAGGTCCACGCCGTTATGGATGACGGTCGAGGGGACGCGCTCCGCGCCGAACTGCCTGTCCCACCAGCCGCGGACGAATTCGGACTGGTAGACGACCTGGGTCACGACCCGGGCGCGCAGCAGGGCCAGCAGGCGGTTGCCGTATTCGGCCCGCAGGAAGTGGCGCGGACCGGTGGGCAGGCGGCGGTGCAGCCAGTTGATCCCGTCCAGGCGCTGGACGATGCGCAGGCCCCGGCGGCGGGCGCCCAGCAGGCCGGCCATGTTGCGGGTCGTGCTGGTCAGCAGGACGGCGTCGTAAGGCTTGTCCTCCAGGCTGTAACAGGCCTGGAGGCCGTGGGCGGACAGGCCAGCCGCCAGCTTGGCCTGGAAGGATGTCACGCCGCCGGTGTTGGTGGCTTTGGGGATGATGCAGATGCGAGGCACGAGGGGATTATACCGTAAGGCCCGGTGTTATAATTTCGACAGGAGTTGTCGCATATGTTCAACATCGAAGGCCCCGATCGCCGCAAAGAGGAACAGCGCATCCGCGAGGCTGGCCGCCTGCCGCCCGGCCAGGCCCTGACCCTCAAGTTCCCGGTCCTGCATTACGGACCGGTGCCGCCGTTCAACCCTGCCAGCTGGGATTTTCGCGCCTGGGGCGAGGTGGAAAAGGAAACCCGCTGGACGTGGGAGGAGTTCAATCGCCTGCCGCGCACACAGGTCACGATGGACATCCATTGCGTGACCCGCTGGAGCAAGGCCGATACCCTCTGGGAAGGCGTCTCGGTGCGCACCCTCGTCGAACAGGGACTGCTCAAGATCAAGCCTTCGGCCCGGTTCGTCATGCAGCACGCCGAATACGGTTTTACCGTCAACCTGCCGCTCGAGGTGGTGCTCCAGGAGAATTTCCTCCTGGCCACGCACTTCAACGGCGAGCCGATCAGCCCCGACCACGGATACCCGCTGCGCGGCGTGGTGGGGGCCCTGCCCGGGCGAAGCGACCTGAAATCCCCCTACCTGTGGAAGGGCGCCAAGTGGTTGCGCGGGCTGGAGTTCATGGGCCAGGACCGGATGGGCTTCTGGGAGCAGGCCGGCTACAGCAACACAGCCGACATCTGGAAGGAAGAGCGTTTCGCCTGAGGCGAAACGATATCCCGCCAGCAGCCGGCCAGGAGATAAAAATCGGAGACCACCAAGTCTGGTGGTCTCCGTCGTTATCGAGCGGTCTTGGTCGTCCTAGGGGCGCTTGCCCAGCGTGACGGTCAGGTCGACTTTCTGGTCGCCGCGCATGACGGTCACGACGATCTGGTCGCCGGGGGACTTGTGCAGGACGAGGTACTTCATCATGTCGTCCATCAGCTGCACGGATTGGCCGTCCACGGCAACGATCAGGTCGCCGCCGCTGGAGAGGCCGGTATAGCCCGACACGTTCACGGGCGTCGTCCCGCCGCGGATGCCGGCCTTGTCCGCCGGGCCGCCGGGAGTGACGCCGTTCACGTAGATGCCGACCGTGCTCTTCAGGCCGAGGGCGTCGATCACGTTCAGGGGCAGGTTGTCTCGGGTCTCGATGCCCAGGTAGGGGAAGGCGAAGCTGCCGTTCTGGATCAGCTGGGGCACGACCCGCTTGACCGTATTGATGGAAATGGCATAACCGATCCCGGAAGGCAGGCCGGAGGTGCTGTCCACCTGGACGGCCCAGTTGACGCCGACCACCTGTCCATCCAGGTTGAGCAGCGGGCCGCCGGAGTTGCCGTGGTTGAGCAGCGCATCCGTCTGGATGATGTCACCGGTGGAATAGTACCCGCCGCTGGCCGCCTGGACGTTGGATGGCTGGCTGCGGCCCAGGGCGGAGACGATCCCGCTGGTCATCGAACCGGTCAGGAGCTCGGGATCGCCGATGGCAACCACGATCTGGCCGACCTTGAGGGTGTCGGAATCGCCCAGACCGAGGGGATGCAACTGGTCGGCTGGAACGTTGACCTTGATCACGGCCAGGTCGGTGTTCTGGTCGCTGCCGATGACGTTGCCGTAGACCTTGGCGCCGCCGGTGAAGTCGACCTCCACCTGGGTGGCCGTGCCGACGACGTGCTGGTTGGTGACGATGTATCCGTCCGTGCTGTAGACCCAGCCTGAACCGACCGCCGTGGTGGTCTGGATGGTCACCACGCCGGGGTTGACCGCCTGGTACAGGGCGATGAGCTTATCCTGCTGGCTAACCAGGTCCACGGCCTGGTTGGTTTGGGACGCCGATGCGGTGGCTGTGGGGAAGGGCGTGGGCGCGACGGCGGTGGGAAGGAAGCTGCTGGCCTGGCAGGCCAGGATCGAGCCGATCAGGATGACGGCCACTACCGATAAGAAGAGCTTTTTATTCATAATTCGTACTCCATTCCGGGCCATAAATATGAATTTGATTGGGTGTGCAGCGGGAGCCGACATCCTCCTGCTCTTTTACATGAGTCGGGCGGCCTCTTCCAGGAGGGTCTTCTGCCGGGCGTTCAACTTGCGCGGCACCTGCACTTTGACCTGCACGTACAGGTCGCCCTTCGTCTCGGGGTCTTTCAACTGCGGCATGCCTCGTCCGGTCAGGCGGAAGACCTGGTCGGGCTGGGTGCCGGCCGGGATGGTCAGGAGCACCTTGCCGGAGAGGGTCTTGATCTCCACCTCCCCGCCAAGGATGGCCTTGAAAATGTCGATCGTGGCCTGGGTGTGCAGGTCTTTTTCCTTCAGGTCGAAGAGCGTGTCCCTGGCGACATCGATGACTAGGTAAAGATCCGAAGGACTGCCGTCGGCCTGCATGGGCCCCATGGCAGGCACCCGCACCCGGGTCCCGTTGCGCACGCCGGCGGGGATCTTCACCTCGACTCGGTGGTTGCCCACCTGCAGCGTGCGGGCGGTCCCGGCATAGGCTTCCTTCAGGCTGATCGTGACGGGCTGCTCCACTTCCGGGGCGGCCTGGGTGGTGCGGACGCGTCGGCCCTGCTGCTGGCGGGCGCCCATCCCCCCGAAGATCGAGCGGAAGAAGTCCGAGAACATGCCTTCCCCGAACAAGTCGTCCAGGTTGACTTCCTGCACGCCGGGCTGGCTGGTCCACTGGTTCCAGTTGAAATTGCCGGGCTGGCCGTTCTGCTGCCACTGGGAGTAGGAGCTGCCCAACTGGTCGTAGCGGCTGCGTTTCTCCGGGTCGGAGAGCACCTGGTAGGCTTCGTTGATCTGCTTAAAGCGGTCTTCGGCCTGCTTGTCCCCCGGATTGCGGTCCGGGTGGTACTGCATGGCCAGTTTGCGATAGGCGCTCTTGATCTCGTCGGCGCTGGCGCCGCGCGAGACTCCCAGGGTTTTGTAATAGTCTTGGTATTCCATGGCGCATCACTTTCTGCGTAAACAGGATTTTAGACCCCGCATAGACGAAGGTCAAGCGCTGCACGGTGAATCTAATGGAACTCTAACACGCTCTTGGCGGGTCCGGCGGGTCTGGAATATACTTGGTGGAGGCTGCGTGCGCTAATTCTTATACGGGAAAGCCTCCCGGCGGTTGCCGGCCCGTCAATCCAGTTCAGGGAGTCGCCATGAAATCCATTTGTGTGTACTGCGGGTCCGCCAACCGGGCTTCCCGGAAGTATTTCGAATCCGCCCGCCGGATGGGCGAGACCCTCTCCCGCCGCGGCCTGGCGCTCGTCTACGGCGGCGGGCGGACCGGGCTGATGGGAGCGCTGGCCGACGCCGTCCTGGCCGGCGGCGGGCAGGCCTTCGGCGTCATCACCCAGGGCATGAACACGCCCGAGCTGGCCCACACCGGCCTGACCCGCCTGGAGGTGACCGCCACCATCCACCAGCGCAAGGCCCGCATGTACGAGCTGGCCGACGGCTACCTGGCCCTGCCGGGCGGCTATGGCACCCTCGACGAGCTCTTCGAGACGCTCACCTGGGCGCAGATCGGCGAGCACAACAAGCCGGTCGGCCTCCTGAATGTGGACGGCTACTACGATCCGCTCCTGGCTATGCTCGACCGGGCCGTGGAGGAGAAGTTCCTCTTCCCCGAACACCGTCAGGCCCTGCTCTGCGCAGCCGGGCCGGACGAGTTGCTCGAGCTCATGCAGGCCTACCGGCATCCGGGGGAGGCCGTCAGGCGCTGGATGACCCAGGAGTAATTCCTTGGCGACCGGTTCCTGCCCCGACTGCGGGGCTCCCGGCGTGGACGGGCGGGAGGGCTGCCAGGCCCTCTTCGACGAAACCTTCGGCCCGGCCCACCCCGAGCTGGCCGCGGTCCGAGACCTGGCCTTCGACGCCTACTGCATGCAGCACCTCGAGCGCTACTGCCGCTCGGCCAAGTCCTACGCCGCCCACCTGACCCGGCTGTGTTGCGGCCTGGAATACCGTGGCGAGCCGCGCCTCTACACCGCCATCCAGAAATGGCTCAACGGGAGCGTGCTGTTGGAAAAGCCTGCCCTCCTGCCTTTCCTGGGAAAGCTGACCATCGCTGATGCGCCTGCGGTCGGGACGGCGGAGGCGCGCCGGGAGTTCGCCCGGGTCTGGGCGGAAAGCGTCTGGGCGGCTTACGCCTCCCGGCACGGCCTGGCGCACGGCTGGCTGGAGGCGGCGGCAAAAATGGCCGGGCGGGGAATTTCGGTCTGACGCCCGGCGGGGGGAATTCCCGGAGGGTTAGTCCAAACCTGTTGACAACCGATTTGGAACGGCGCATAATATTTTCAGGTTTTCCCGTAGGGGGTTCTGTCCATCTTGGAGGCCGTCGGCAAGTTGCTGGTCGATAAACGGAAATCAGGTCGCTTTTGTTTATCCGCCCGGACATGACAAGGAGGAGATCCCATGTGCCAAAGAATTCGATATTCAACCAGTTTCGGCGTTGCGCTCTTCTTCTTATTGGTTTTGACGGTCTCGTGCGCCCAGAAATTGCAGCCGACGCAAGCGGCAAATTCTGCCAAAGCTACTCTTCCAGCAGCAACCTTTACCCCGGAAATTTCAACCGAGACCCCCGCAGGAATTCCGGTGACCGACACGCCAAATCCCGGGTCATCGACCTGGCCTGCATATAATCTGGCAACCACGCTGCCTGATTCGCCGGCCCAAGTCCATCTGTACAGGCAGGCATATCCTGCCCCGTTACCGGGCGGGGAACGCCTGGCTGCGCTGATGAAAAAGCTTCAGATCACCGGCACAGTTTCGACCAGTGTGGGCGAAGACGGCGGATCAATGATGTCCATTACAGGCGACGCGGTCGATATGAGATTATGGTCGGATGACCCGCTCATCTTGGTCATCTCTTACGCATCCAAAACGCCGCAGAGTAGTACGCCGGAGAAAACATTGCCGCCCGATGTCCGTGCTCAAACCGCCAGGACATTCCTGGACGCCCGAGGCCTTCTCGACTTTCCGTATATCATGGAACCCCCACGTTTATCCCGCGAGCAGGACCAGTCCATTCGCATCGTGCCCTTGCTGGAGGGTTATCCATTGTATGATTATGATCCATTGAATGGGCGTTTGCTTGTCTCGTTCGATTCGGCCGGAGAAATTTCGATGGTAATCTGGCGGCCGCTCAAGGTTGTTCCTGGCGAATCTGTCGATATCAAATCTGCTGCTGTCGCCTGGGATCAGCTTGTCAATGGGAAGATGCCGAAGAAACAAGGCATTGGACAATGCTGGCAGGCAATGGTGTTCGACCCCGGCGAGGCCGATGCGGTTGCAGGGATTGCGAATTTCGATTCGGCATGCGTCAATTGGGGCGGAGGCGAAAACCGCCCTTATGCCGCCGCGACCATCGACGATGTTGAGCTTGTTTACTTCGCTTCCGATCTAAGCCTCGGCACTTCGCCCTTCGCCTACCCCGCAGATTCGCCCGCGCGGATCGTTTTCCCGATGTGGCAATTTTCCGGAAATACATCCGACCAGCGTGAGCTGATCGTCCTCTGGCCTGCAATCCCTTAACTTTAGGGCATTAATTTGTCCCAAACGGCCCGTTCAGCCGCCATCCTGCACGACCCCGGACCTTCGGCCGCACGCGAGGCCCATCGCCGACCCGTTGGAAGATCCATATGATCTTCATCCCTTTATCCTGGAGATATACCGAATGACCCTTTACATCATGATCCTTGTTTTGGTCCCGACGATCTGGATTGCCTTTGAGATCGGGCTCGTCATCCGGGATAAGGCCCGCGGCAAGGGCAAGACCGCCGATGACAGGGGCACCAGGATATTCAATTTCCTTGCCATTGCGGTCGGCATTGCCGCGGCCGCGGGTCTCAACGGGGTCGCGCAGTTCTTTTTCCCGGGCGGCAGGACGGCGGCAGGATTCGCCGCCGGGGTGGCGATCATGCTGATTGGCATGGCCCTGCGCTATTGGGCGGTTTTCACGCTGGGCGCATCCTTCCGAACCACCATCGAAACGGATCGCGATCAAAAAGTGGTCAGCAGCGGACCTTATCGACTGATTCGCCACCCCTCCTACGCCGGCTGGCTTCTGATCTGTTTCGGTTACGGTTTTGCCATGCAGAATTGGCTGTCGCTGCTGGCGGCCGTGCTGTTCCCGCTCATCGCCTTGCTTTATCGGATCCGGGTGGAAGAAAAGGCGCTCGCTGCATCTCTTGGAGCCGAGTATGTCGAATTCCAGAAGCGGACGAAGAAACTCATCCCGTGGGTTTGGTGATCCGAACCCCATGCGCCTCCCGATGCCGGCCCTGGCAAAGGCCGGCTGGATTGGTACAATTGCCGAAATCGCGAGGAGGTTCCCATGATCATCCGAGTGGCCGAAGGGCCCCTGCAAACTTTATTCGGTACGTTTCACCAGATCTTGTATTACGACGGACAAAAAGAAACGATCGCCCTCGTCATGGGCGAGGTGGCCGGCAGGGAGAACGTGCTCTGCCGGGTCCATTCCCAGTGCATTTCCGGGCACGTCTTCAACAGCATCGAATGCGACTGCCGCGAGCAGATGGAAATGGCCCAGAGGCAGATCCAGGCTGCCGGGAGCGGCCTCATCATCTGGCTGGACCAGGAGGGGAAGAACAACGGCCACATGGCCCTCCTGCAAAGCCGCAAATTGAAATCGGAGGGGCTGTCGCAGGCCGAGGCCTACGTGAAGCTGGGCTACCCGGCGGACGCCCGCAGCTACATCCGGGCGGGGGAGATCCTTCGCGAGCTCGGGGTCCGCTCGATCACCCTGATGACCAACAATCCCGAGAAAGTCTCCCAGCTGCGCGCCGACGGTCTGGTCATCGCCGGCATCCAGCCCCTTACCCGGTAGGGAACCGGTTTTAGCGGAGGAAGTGATATGGATACGAATAAAAAGGGCCCCCGGGACATCGACGAATACATTGCCGGTTTTCCGAAGGATGTTCAAGAGATCTTGGAGAAGATCAGGAAGACGATCCGGGAAGCCGCGCCGCAGGCCGAAGAGATCATCAATTATCAGATTCCCACCTTTACCCTGTATGGGAATTTGGTCCACTTCGCCGGCTACAAGCACCACATCGGTTTCTATCCCACGCCTTCGGGGATCGAGAAATTCAAGCAGGAACTGTCCGTCTACGAGGGGGCCAAGGGATCGGTCCGGTTCCCGCTCGATCGCCCGATCCCATACGAGCTGATCGCCAGGATCGCGGCGTTCCGGGTCAAAGAGAATCTGGAAAGAGCGGAAGCGAAAAATAAGAAAAAATAAGATCCCCCCTGGCTACTTGACCGAGAACTGGATCGTCGCCTCGGCGGTGTTCCCGGCCCGGTCGGTGGCGACGACCCGCAGGGTATGCGCCCCGGCTTTGGCGTCCCAGACCACGCCGAAGGGTGCGCTGGCCGAATTTCCCACCAACTGATCGTCAATATAGAAATCCACGCTGACCAGGAAGGCGTCGCTGGCCTGGGCCTGCAGGGCCAACTGCGGCTCCTGGGCGGCCAGGACCGTCTGCCCGTTCTGGGGATAGGTCACGGCCACCTGCGGCGGGGTGTTGTCGAGGGTCACCTGGACTACGGCCTGGTCGACGCGCTGGTCGCCCCGCACCACCATCAGGCGCAAGGCGTACAGGCCGTTCAGGCCGGAGGTGTCCCACTCGCCGAGCGGACCCTCGGTGACCGGCGTCTTGCTGTCAGGCCCAACCAGGTACCATTCCTGGGGGTAGAGTCCCTGCCCGTATTCCAATCGATAGGAAGCGAAGTCCGCGCCGGCGGCGCTGCCGCTGACCAGGATCTTGCTGCGTCCGTCCGAGAAGAGCTCGGGGACGGTGATGTGCACATCGGGGGAGGACACTGGTTCCTGGAGGGTGTCGTAGGCGCTGGGCGGCGCGGGGATCCCGGCGGATTTGGCCCAGGCGAGCGCCTCCGCTGGCAGGACCATATAGGTGCGCTCCTGGACCAGCTCGGGCGGGGTGAAGACGGTGGCCAGCAGGCCGGTCTCGGCGTTGACCTGGAAGGTCTGGTAGAGCGTGTCCGCCTCGACGGGCTGGCGGCCGTCGAGGAAGACCTCGCTGACCACGTTCGGGCAGGCAGCGGTCGGAAGCATGCCGGACGGGTCGCAGACCGAGACGGTCACGATCCCGGAAGGCGTGTCCCAGCGGACGGTCGGCAGGCTGCGCAGGGCGTACTGCATCAGGGCGTGCCAGATGTCCGCCGAGAAGCGCGGGGTGACAGCTCCGCTTCCAGTCCCCAGCCAGACGACGGCCACCCGTTGGGGCGTGTACCCGATCGTCCAGGCGGCCGAGAGGTCCAGGCTGTGCGAAAGCTTGGCGCCGGCCGGGCGGCCGATCTCGAGCGGGTTGGGGTGCCCAAGGGATGGCCAGCGGGCGGTCTCGTCGCTCAGCACCTGGTTCATCAAGTAAGCCAACTGGGGGCTGACGACCGAGCGGGTCTGGGCGGTCGTCCAGTCGGCCCAGATCGAGTGGTCGATGCCGGTGACCTGCAGGACGGTCACCGGATCGAGCCCGCCGTCCTGGATGTTCTGCCCGGCCTGGGCGCCGCTGTCGGCGAAGATCGCGTAGGCCGAGGCCAGGTCGAGCGGCGACAGACTGACGTCGTCCTGGAGCAAGTGCGCCTCGGACGGCAGGTCCAGGCCGAAGGAGGCGGCGACGTTCTCGACGCTGTCCTGGCCCATCAGGTCGAGCAGGTGGGCGGCGGGCGGAATGTAGTCGTTTGCCAGGGCGGTGCGCAGCCGGACGGGCCCGTGATAGACCTGGCCGAGGGCGGGCGTGCTGCCGGGGATGTCCCAGCCGAGCGAAGCCGGGTTGAAGCCGCGCGAGAAACCGGTCAGATAGATGAACGGGCTGATGGAAGTCCCGGCGGGATGGGCGGAAAGGACGGCCGCCTGGGCGCCGTTCTGCAGGTCGCCGACGGCTGCCAGGACCTGCCCGGTCTGCGGGTCGAGGACCAGGGCGCTGGCGGAGGCCCCCGCCAAGCTTTCTCCGGGCTGCAGGGCCGGCAGGAGGTTGGCGGCCTGGCAGGTGGAGCCATCCGGGTTGGCGGGCGGCGCACCGGTCGAGCCGGTCAGGCGGGCCAGCTCGGCCTGGAGGGTACAGGCGGCCTGGACCTGCAGGTCGTAGTCCAGGCTGGTGCGGATGACCATCCCGCCGCGCTCTAGCCGGCCGGCGCCGAAATGGGCGTCCAGTTGGGCCAGGGCCAGGTTTACGAAGGCCGGCGCGATCCCAGTCTGCTCGGCGGGCAGCTGGGTCCGGGTGGCGGGGACCTCCCTGGCCATGTCGGCGGCCTGGTCCCGGGTGATCATGCCCTGGGCGAGCATGGCGTCGATGACTTTCAAGCGGTTCTGCTCGGCGGCCTTCGGCGCGTCGATCGGGTTAAGGGCGGGCGCCTGGCTGATGGCGGCCAGCAGGGCGGCCTCGCTCAGGTCGATCTGGGTGACGGATTTGCCGAGGTAGAGCTGGGCGCCCGCTTCCGCGCCGTAGGCGTAATGGCCGTAGTCGGCGCTGTTCAGGTACCATTCCATCACCTGGTCCCGGCCGTAGGTGGAAGTGACCTGGGCGGCCAGCATCCGTTCGTGGATGGCGCGCAGGGGCGAGGCGGGCCGGTCACGCAGCAAAAGGTTGAAGACCAGGTCCTGGGCCAGGGTGGGATGGGTCTGGGGATCCTGCCAGCCGCTGCGGACGTAGCCGGGCGAGGTCCAGAAGTCCGGCTGGGCGGCGGCGACGGTGGCGTAGATCAGGCCCGGGGGAAATTGGTCGAAGAGTGCGTACAGCCGCGGCCCGTCGGTTGGCGACAGGCTGGCGAGCAGGTGTTGGCCGCTGCGGTCGTACAGGCGGGTTGGCTGGAGCAGTTGGCCGTTGCGCGGGTTGAGCAGCACCGGCAATTCTGCCACCGGCGGCAGGCCGCGCACCAGGCTGGAATAGGCCAGGGCAACCCCCAGGCTGGCGACCACCAGGACGGCACTGACGATGAACCCAAAACCGAAAAAGGCCCGCTGGGAGCGCTGCCGGGCGCTGCTGCGGGTTTGCTGGCGGCGATGGCGCCGCTGGCGGGCGATCGTCAGGGTCGAGGGCATAAGGTTTGCGAAGAAGGGTTACGAGCCGAGCAATTCTCCCAGCCAACCGGCCAGGCCGTGCCCGGGCAGCTCGCTGTGGACCGATCCGGTCAGGCCGTTGATCAGCACCAGGGCGGTTTTTTCCTGGACCGTGAGGCGGGTGACCCAGACTGGGACCAGGACGAGCCGGAATCCGCTCACCTGGATATTGGAAGCCGAGAAGGTCAGTCCTTCGATCTGGGCCAGGTCGGATTTGATGTTCCGGCGGACCTGGTCCACCGCAATCTTGCGGGCGTCCAGGGAGGCGTCCGCCATGCTGATGTCGTACATCTCGGCCGGCCAGCCTGCCAGGTAACGGGCGTCGTAGGCCGGGACGTTCCCGAAATCGTATTCCGGGAGCACCTTCACCAGCAGCTCGGACAGCTTGTGCATTCCCGTGACGCATACGTTGGCGAACTGGACCGGGTATCCGCCGGAGACGGGCTCCCTGGCGACATCGTTCAAATCCAGGCCGAGGAGGTTCGTCCGCTGCCCGTTTTTAGAGAGGACTCGATAGCCCTTCCAGGGGACCGTACCGAGGATATCGAAGACCCAGATCGGCAGGTACAGGCCGTTGGGCGGCTGGACCTTTTGCTCCGGCTGGAGTTTGTTCTTTTCCACCCATTCCACCAGATACCCGACGGCCTTTTTCCGGTCGAATGCCAGCGGGAGGATGGCGTCCGGCTCGAGCAGCTCGCGCCGTTCGCCGGTTGCGATCACGTGGACGGAGCCGCAGTAGGCGCAGGTGGCGGAGATCTCGTTTGGGGCCAGCATGAAGCTGGCGCCGCAACCCTGGCAGGCGAAGGTGGTCACCGAAACCGGCCGGCGCTGGCTCAAGCCGGTGGCCATGGCGGCGAAGAAGTCCCTCTCGCCGCTTTCCGCTCCGCCGGAGTGTGCTTCCCTCTGTTTGCAGGATTCGCAGACGAGGCTGGAGCCGTCCGGCGAGTAGACCATCCGGCCGCCGCACTTTGGGCAGGTGAAGCGGTCGGCCCGGAGGCTTTCGGTCCCGGCGGCCTGGGCAGGCAGGGCGTCGGGATCGACGATCTGCTCTGGCTTGATCTTCCCGTCCAAGATGGCCAGGTCGCGGCGGGCGCCGGCGTGGGTCATGTCGATGGCCAGGACGTCTTCCAGATATTGGCGTTTCCTGACCGGATCGTCAGTCAATTTGCTCAGGTAGTAATTGGCTCCGCAGCGGGTTTCGTCGTCGTCGGCATTGTCGAGGGCGCGCTCGAGATACCCCCGGGCGTTGTCGGTCTCCCCGGCCTTGAAACGCAGGATGCCCTCCCGGAGGAGGTCGTTGTCGTACTCGGTCATGGGGCCTGCCTTCGCACCAGGGCGTCGGTCATCCGCGCTACCCGGACCATGGGCTCCACATCGTGGACGCGGACGAGGTCGGCCCCGCGGGTGATGCCGACGGCCACGGCTGCGGCGGTCCCTTCGACGCGCTGGTCGGGAGGCAGGTCGAGGGTGTAGCCGATGAAGGATTTGCGCGACGGCCCGAGCAGGACCGGGAAGCCCAGGGCGCGGACCTCGTCCAGCCGGTCGATCAGCTCGAGGTTCTGCGCGACGGTCTTGCCGAAGCCGATGCCCGGGTCCAGGATGATGTGTTCGTCGGGGATGCCGGCGGCCCGGGCAAGCCCGACCGATTCGAGCAATTCCCGCTTGACGTCCTCGAGCAAGTCCCGGTATTCCGCTCCGGCATAGGCTTTGCCGAGGCGCTCGCGCACCTCGACGTTTGCCGGCTTGGAGCGGTTGTGCATCAGCACCACGGCAGCTCCGGCTCGGGCGGCCGCGGCCGCCAGGTCGGGGTCGGCGCGCAGCCCCCAGACATCGTTGACGATCGATGCCCCGGCCTTCAGGGCTTCTTCCGCCACGACGGCTTTGCAGGTGTCGATCGAAAGGAGCGCCTGCGGGAATTCGGCCGCGATGGCCCGGATGGCGGGTAGCACCCGGTGGAGCTCTTCTTCGGCTTCCACCGGCTGGGAGCCGGGGCGGGTGGATTCGCCGCCGATGTCCAGGATATCCGCCCCCGCCGCCAGGAAGCGGCGCGCCTGCTCGACGGCGTTCCCGTTCCCTTCCGTGGATGCAGCCAGCAAGCCGTCCCCGGAAAAGCTGTCCGGGGTGAGGTTCAGGATCCCCATGACGTAGGTCCGTTGGCCCCACGCCAGGGTGTGCTTGCCGATCGTCAGGGAGGACATCATCGCTTCCGGCAAAGGTTGCAGCCTGGCTGCGCCCTTAGACCATCTGGTCGAGCGGCCGGCTCAGCCAGGCTTCGGCCGCGTTGATATCCGTGAAGATCTTGATCGCCGCGGAAGTTTCCGGGGAGGACTGGTAGTACAGGTCGCGGACGGCGTTGGCGACCTTTTCGCTGTTGACCACCACCGCCACGCGAATGTTGCGCGCCGCCGGGTCGGAGTTGACCTCGATCGCCGTGTGGATGGCTTTCTCGGGGATATCCTTGACCTGGCGCAGGTCGTACAGGTTGCGGGTCAGCCGGTCCATGCCGAGCAGGTGCTCCAGCGCAAAATCGTGCCAGTGCTGGATGGTCGCGTCGGAAAGGTCGGTAAAGGTCAGTGCCATGCCTCCATCCGGACGGCGGATGACGCTGTAGCCGATGCCGGGTGCAGGCTGCCAGTAAAGCGGTTTGGGTTCGGTCATCGAAATTCTCCTGAGAAGGAACACGGATTTAGCATGATTATAACGAAAAAGGGACCCGTTTTGTCAACAAACCGGGCCTCTCCTGGAAACCCATCACCGCCAGCCTGATCCGGCCGGTCGCGCCTTTCTCCCCGGCTTCAGCCGTAGCGCGCCACGCCCATCGTGTCCACCCCGGCCAGCAGTTGGCGGATGGTTTTGCCCAGGACCGGGTGCACGAAATCCGCCGCCAGGTCCGCCAGGGGGACGAGAACGAAGGCGCGCTCGGGCAGCCCGGGATGAGGAATGACCAGCCCGGGCTCATCCAGGACCAGGTCGTCGTAGAAGAGGATATCCAGGTCGATCCGGCGCGGGCCGTAGCGCACGGATGGGACCCGCCCCAAACTGGTTTCGAGGGCCTTCAGCTTTTTGAGGAGCCCATCAGGGGAAAGAACCGTCTGCCCGGCGATCGCCATGTT
>DATJPX010000038.1:0-22677 GCA_035506155.1 Anaerolineales bacterium | reverse complement strand
GAATCCGTTCTGGGGAGGATCCGTCAGGAAGGCGTCGTGTTCGCCAGCAGGAGGAACCCGGACTACCTGGAAATCCGCAGGGCGCTCGAGGGGAAAATTCGCCATCTGCTCATCGACAAAGGCGGGCAACCGAGATGTCTTCGGCCTCACTATTTCATCCTCGGCAGTTGTGATTGGGTAAAGTCCTGGTATCGGGACGGCAGGCAGGTAGCAATCCCACTCGACCGGGTCGAGCCAGGGGCGATCAGTTTCACTTATGGGGATTCCTTCCCGGCGATGCGTTACCAGGACGGGAAGCCTTATCGTGGCCAAGTGTATCGAATGGACGAATTGCCTGGGATCATCCGGAAGTATGGGTTGCCCCAGGAGTGGAACAGCGAAGGCAGGCTCGGGCCGGAACGATATATCGAGGCGCAAGTATGGGACGATGAACCCGTCAGGGAATTCCTTGAATAACAGGTGAAAATCATTTAAAGGCCAAGCGAATGAAAACGGAGCAAAGAGCAGCGGAAACGATCGACGAATATATTGCCGGCTTCCCCCAAGAAGTTCAGGATGTCCTCGAACAGATCAGGTCGACGATTCGGAAAGCCGCGCCCGATGCGCAGGAAACCATCAAGTACCGTATGCCGACGTTTACCTTGAACGGCAACCTGGTGTTTTTTGCCGCATTTAAAAAGCATATCGGGTTTTATCCTGCGCCGACGGGTATCGAAGAATTCAAAGACGATCTGGCTGTTTATCAAGGCGCGAAGGGATCGCTCAGATTTCCGCTGGATTGGCCCATGCCTCTGGATTTGATCGGCAGGATCGTAAGATACCGAGTACGGACCATGAAGAAAAAACCATGACAACCTTCCAATTTATCGCGCTGCTCCTGACGGTGATCTGGCTCGTGATCGTCGTCGTCCGGTTTCGCCGCTCGACCCTCGCCTTGATGATCGGGCTTGTCGCCCTTGCACTCTTCACGATCGCGGCCTTAGCCCTGGGCAAAGTGACCCTGATGCAGCTGGGGATGGGGCCGGTCCATTCGTGGCTGCTGATGCTCGTATTGACGCTGGTATGGCTGGGATTGATGCTCGCGTACAGCCCCCTGGCTGACCGCCTGGCGACGCGCTGGTTCGCCAAACCGCCAACCCTCGAAGCATTCGGCGCGATCCAGCAATCCGTGACCAAGCTCATCGCCGGCATCTTGGCAGCCTGGCTGCTCGGAGGCATCCTGGAAGAGCTGATCGCCAGGGGGATCGTGCTGATGTCGGTCGATTCGCTGCTCGCCGGGTGGCTGCCCGTGCCGGTCGCGGCTGCCCTTGCCATCTGTATCGCCGCGATAGGCGCCGGGCTGATGCACTTCTACCAGGGTCCACGAGCCGTGGTGATCATTACCCAGCTTTCGATCCTGTTCGGCATCCTGTTTGTGATCAGCGGATATAACCTGTGGGCGGTCGTCATCTGCCACGGCCTGTATGACACGATCGCTTTCATTCGATTCGCGACGAAAAAATCCAGGTATTCGAATCTTGAGGGGGAATAGGCGCCGGGACCAGGCAGGCAGATTCAGGCGATCAGCTTCATGCCGTAACAACGGTTCTCGACCGGGTGCCCGAACCACTTCGCCCAGAACCGATCAGGGCAGGCATCCAGTAACTTGAAGCCGACCTTCTCGTATAGGCGGCAGGCGACTTCGTTCAGGCTGGTGGTCTCCAGGTAGACGCCGCGGACCTCCAGGCTGCGCAACTGCCCGAGGTAGGCGTCCATCAAACGCTGGCCGAGCTTGTGGCCTCGCCAGGCCTGGTCGACGTTGATGTGCAGGTGGGCGGGATATTCCTTCCAGTCGGCATGCAGGAATTCCCCCCGCATGGAGCCGAGCAGCATACCGGCGACGTACCGGCGGGCCTTCTTCCCAAAATGATATTTCCCCCGGAATAATTTCCCGACGAGCATCGGCAGGATGCCGCGCCGGTATTTTGCCGACTGCGAGGCCGAATCCACGCAACCGGCCAGGAAACCGACCACCTGCCCGTCCGCACAGGCGACCCAGGCGTGCTCCGGTTCGAGATCGGTGTAATACGCATAGAAGGCATCCAGGAAAATGTTGCGATCTTCCATATACGCTTCGATCGGGGCGCCGAAGAAGGCGGTGTCTGCCCCGATACGAAAAAACGCCGGCCGGTCGGCTGGCTGGTAGGGTCGGACGAGTAAATCAGGCATGGTTATTCTCCTCCAATGACGACCATCTGCCAGGCGGATTGGTCGAGGGTGATCCGATCCAGGCCCTCCGTCGCGGCGCCAACGAAAATCGCCCAAGGGTCGCCCAGTTCGGACAGGCTGACCGAAATGCAAGCATATACCCCGGACCGTTTCGCCAGGTGCCAGCCGGCCTGCGGTTCGCCTGTCTCGGCGGAATAGGCGACGATGCCTTTATCCGTCAGCGCTTTCAATCGGATGGCATACGTGATCTCCGCCACTGTCTCCTCCCGGACCTCGGAACAGGCCAGCAGGTTCCCGGAGGCCTCCCGGGCGACGTAGACCCCCACCAGGTCAGTGGCCGGGATGGCATTGTGGGTTAAGATGTCGTCCACCGGATCCAATTGGATCGGCCGGATGGCGCTTCCGGTCCCATCGATCCAGGTGGAAGGGTCGGAGGGGCTGCCCTGGGTTAGATCCGGCAGGACTGCATCCGCAACGGGGGCAAACAATTCGTTCTGGCGGATGAAGCTCTCCATCAATTTGCGCAGCAAGGGAAGCTGGCTGCGATACTTTGTCACAGCCTTGTCTTTTAAGCCTACTTCCTGTGAGGTCAGGTCCAGTCGATACCAGTCGGGGTTGATCTTGAACAATGCCGGGGGCGGCGTCAGGCTCTCCTGGGGCTGGTAGCCCCGGATGACCGGGAAATCCGGCCGATGAACCAGGTAGGTGTATTCCGTGGGGCGGTAGGTCGGGTCGTTGTGATGGATGAGTGTGATCGCCAGGCGCGTGAAAACGCTCAAACCCCAGTGGTCGGGATGGACATCCTCCGGATGCGGGTACACGATCAGGTCCGGACGAAAATCCGTGATGATCGTCTCCAGGTCAGCCAGGTAATCCGCCCCGGCGTAGACCGATTTCGGATCATAGGTCAACGGGTAAGGGCTTTTCGAATAACTGCTGTATGGGGAACGGTAAGGGTGATCCGGGGACCAATTGTCGTACCACATGGACGGGGAGCCCCGATCCGGGTAGCTGAGGAAGGAGACTTGCCCAGGCTGCACCCCCAGGACGGCCAGGGCCGCCAACGACTCGCGCTGGCGCATTTCCCCCATGCGGATGTAGTCCTGCCGGTGGGGGTAGACCTTGCGGAAATTCTGGGCAGTGGCAAAGAAATATCCGTCGCCGTTGGTCGCAATGACCACCCGCACCTGAATGCCTGCCCGCTCGGCGGCCTGGATCAGCCCGCCCGTCCCGAGGGTCTCGTCGTCGCAGTGAGGCGCCAGGACAAGCAGGCGATGATATCCGGCCAGCGACAACTCGTTCAGGTTGTTCGGGTCGACGGTTGCCAGGGTCAGCGAAGACTGGCGCGCCCCAAGCGTGACCCCGGCCAACAGCAACAGGATCAATGGGACATTTCCCCACCGGGTGAAAATCTTCCTCATCGACGCAAGCATACTCACCCTATATCCAAAATCCTTTGAAATGGCCAAGCATCCACGCCGATCACAGCGAGATGACGACGTTCTTGCGGTCCATCCAGTAGGCGACCGCCGAGATTCCTCCCACCAGGGCGACCATTTCGATCAACACCAACCAGAGCGGCGCATCCTGGTAGATGGCCGGAATACCCGGGACAAAGACCAGCCCGATAAGAAGGTAATGAAGGAAATACAATGTCAGCGGGTTCTTGCCCCAGACGACCAGGAAGCGTCCCTGCCAGTCGAATCGCTCGGCCAGGTGGAAAGCCAGGAAGAGCAGCGCGCTGACCCCCAGGGTGATCAGGACGTAGGCTGCCGAGACGCGGTGTTTGCTGACGGGCGAAACGAACGCCAGGGCCACGCCCAGGGCCAGGATCAATCCGGAAACCCACGGAAATGCCTTCCGGCCCCGGCCTTCGGAATGGAACAAATCTGCCAGGGCGGTTCCGAGGATCAGCATCGCCGCCCAATCCAGCGACCCGTACAGGCCGCCGTGCGGCGAGCGGATCGTGAAGTCGAGCAGGAAACGATCCAGGACGGTCTGGTAGACCACCAGGATGCCCGCTCCGATCAGCCAGCGGTAGAGCGACGGCAGGCGGATGACGACCAGGGCCGCCAGCCCGGCCATGCCAATGGCCTGGAGCACGCCCCAGTCCACGCCGGTGGTATTTTCCCCGATGGCTGTCTCCCCGGCCGAGATGATCGCGCCCAGACCGATGATCGCGAGATAACGGGTCAGGAAATACGTATAGGTTTTGAGGGCCCCGTCCCGCTCCAGCCGTCGATGGAAGGAAAGGCCGAAGGTCAGGCCGATGGCAAAGATAAAGAAGGGCGCGATCAGGTCGATGACGGTCAGGCCCACGTCCGGGGCGTGTTTCAGCCAGGCCGGGATCAGCTTGACGCCGCCCATGTAATTGGCCAGCACCATGGTCAGGATGGCAAAACCGCGGAACTGGTCGATCGACAGAATTCGTTTGGTAGTCATATCCATCTCCGATCGATAATTATAGTCCCATCCGTGCGCCGGTCAATTTCGGGATGCTTGTCACGCCGAATCGACGACGTTTTGTTTTGACGTTCTCCCGCCTCTACGCTATACTATATTTGTCCGACAAGTTGTCCCATCTGGCCGGGCTGACAAACTCGTGGCCAGGTTCCCAAACCAATTCAGGAGGTCCCGAATGGCAAACTTCAAATTGACCTACGCAACCATGTTCAATCCGCCCGAAGAGCTGCACACCAAGTACGACGCGGCTCTGGCCAAGGTCAAGGCCAATCTCGGTCAAGAATACGGGATGATCATCAACAACAGGGATGTCTTCGCCGACGAAAAGTTCGAGGATCGCTCCCCCATCAACACTGACTGGGTGCTGGCCCGCATGCAGAAGGGGACAGCAGAACACGCCAAACAGGCCCTGGCGGCTGCCCGCAAGGCCTTCCCCGGCTGGAGCCACACTCCTTGGCAGGAACGCATCAAGCTGCTCCGCAAGGCCGCCGACCTGCTCGACGAGCGCATGTTCGAAATGGGCGCAGTCATGTCCCTGGAAGTCGGCAAGAACCGGATGGAATCCCTCGGCGACATTGCCGAGACCGCCGACCTGGTCCGCTATGCCTGCTCCCAGATGGAGGAAAATAAGGGCTTTGTCGTCGAAATGGGCAAGGACCCGCTGGTGGGCTACGATGCCACCAATATCTCCGTCCTGCGTCCCTACGGCGTCTGGCTGGTGGTCAGCCCGTTCAACTTCCCCTTCGCCCTGACGGGCGGCCCTGCCGGCGCCGCACTGGCCGCCGGGAACACCCTGGTCATCAAGCCCGCCACCGACACGGCCTGGATCGTCCGTTTCCTGGCGGAATGCTTCCGGGATGCCGGCCTACCCGAAGGCGTCTGCAACTTCGTCACCGGTCCCGGACGAACCATCGGCCAGGCGCTGGTCGACAGCCCCGAGGTGGACGGCGTCACCTTCACCGGCTCCTTCGACGTTGGCATGAAGATGTTCCAGGATTACGCCCATGGCAAATATGTCCGCCCGATCATCCTGGAGCTGGGCGGCAAGAATCCGGCCATCGTCTCGCGGCATGCCGACCTGGAACGGGCCACCGCCGGGATCGTCCGCTCGGCCTTCGGCCTGCAGGGACAGAAATGCTCGGCAGCCTCGCGGGTTTTCATCGAAGCCCCGGTCTACGATGAGCTGGTCGGGAAGCTCAAAGAGGCGGCTGAAAAGCTGACCATCGGCGATCCGACCGACCGGGCCAATTTCCTCGGCCCGGTGATCAACCAGGGCTCCTATAACGATTTCAAGAACTTCACCGAAGAGATCAACCAGGCCGGCGGCAAGTTCCTGACCGGCGGCAAGGTCAAGACCGGCGGCGCGTTCGACAAGGGTTACTTCTGCGAACCGACGTTCGTCACCGACCTGCCTCTCGAACACCGCCTGTGGAAGTACGAGATGTTCCTGCCCATCACCACCATCGCCAAAGTCCAGAACTTGGACGAGGCCATGCAGCACGGCAACGACGTCAACTACGGCCTGACGGCCGGCTTCTACGGCAGCCAGGAGGAAGTGGACTGGTTCTTCGACAAGATCGAAGCCGGTGTGACCTACGCCAACCGCCCGCAGGGCGCCACCACGGGCGCCTGGCCGGGCTTCCAGCCCTTTGGCGGGTGGAAGGGCTCGGGCGCCAGCGGCAAGAACTCCGGCGGCCGTTACTACGTCCAGCTTTACATGCACGAACAGATCCGCACTCTCATCAAGTAACGATTCAGACAGGGGCGGGGATGCCTCTCCGCCCCTGCGAACTTATTATGGAACCTCATTCCCGTCTTGGTCCCTTCTTCCTGCTGGTCGGCCTAGTTTTGCTGATCCTGTTCGTGGGATCCGCCATGAGCCGGTCTGCGAACGCGCTCTTCCTGCTGGCAGCCGTGGTCTCGCTCGCCCTGGCCTACGTGGCCCGGCCGCGCAAGGAATCGCAGGATTCCGGCCGTTTCGGCTCGATCCGCAAGATGAGCCAGCGCAGTCGTGAACGCCGGGACGAACAAAAGAATAAAAATCCGAAGAAATAAGCCTGCCAATCTATGCCTAAAATCGTTCCGCTCTCAGAAGCCATCTCCCAATACGTCCAGGATGGGGACACCGTCTACGCGGCCGGGTTCACCCACCTGATTCCCTTTGCGGCCGGGCACGAGATCATCCGCCAGCGCAAGCGCAACCTGGTGCTGGCGCGCGCCACCCCCGACCTGATCTACGACCAGATGGTGGCAGCCGGCTGCGCCCGCAAAGTGATCTTCTCCTACATGGGGAACCCGGGCGTCGGCTCCCTGCGGATCGTCCGCTCGGCTATCGAGAAGGGGGAGCTGGAGTGGGAGGAGTATTCCCACTTCGGGATGATCTCCCGCCTGCAAGCCGGGGCGGCCGGCTTGCCGTTCATGCCAATGAAACAGACTGCCGCCACGGACCTTGAACGCGCCAACCCGCTCATTCGCCGGGTGACCGATCCGTACTCTGGAGGGGAGGTCATCACCGTCCCGGCCCTCAACCCCGACGTGGCGATCGTCCACGTCCAGCGCGCCGACAACGAGGGCAACGCCCACCTGTGGGGCATCGTCGGGGAGCAGAAAGAAGTTGCCTTTGCGGCCAAACGTCTCATCCTGACCGCCGAGGAGATCGTCGACGAGGCAGTCATCCGCTCCGATCCCAACCGGACGATCATCCCCGGTTTCATCGTCAGCGCCGTCTGCCACGTTCCTTACGCGGCCCATCCGTCCTACGCCCAGGGTTTTTACGATCGTGACAACGAGTTCTATCTCAAGTGGGACAAGATCAGTGAGTCCCCGGATGAGGTGAAAGCGTATCTGGACAAATGGGTCTTTGGCGTAAGGACCCGGGAAGAATACTGGCGGAAATTGGGACCCGAAGTACACAAGCGCCTGGAGGTCAAACCCAGGCCGAGCGCCGTGGTGAATTACGGGGAATACTGAGGACAAGGAATGCTCATGCCCGAACTTGAATACTCATCCTCCGAACTGATGATCATCAATGCCGCCCGGCTCTTGCGGAACGGCGATGTGGTCTTCGTCGGCGTCGGCCAGCCCAACCTGGCCTGCAATCTCGCCAAGCGGACCCACGCTCCCGACCTGGTCATGATCTACGAAGCCGGCGTCATCGGGGCCGAACCGGCCCGGCTGCCGCTCTCGATCGGCGACCCGACCCTGGTCAGCGGCGCCCTGTCGGTCGTCAGCATGTACGATATCTTCACCAACTACCTGCAGCGTGGCAACGTGGACGTCGGATTCCTGGGCGGCGCCCAGATCGATCGCTACGGCAATATCAACGCCACAGTCATCGGCGGTGACTATGCGCACCCCAAGGTCCGCCTGCCAGGCTCCGGCGGGGCGCAGGAGATTGCCGCCTGGGCCAATCGCTGTTACATCATGACCCCCCACCAGAAACGCCGTTTCCCCGAGAAGGTGGACTTCCTGACCTCCGCCGGCTACCTGGACGGCCAGGGCGGGCGCGAAAAAGCCGGTCTGACTGGCAAGGGGCCGGTGGCAGTCGTGACCGACCTCGGCATCCTCGAGCCGAACGGGACCGGCGAGCTGGTGCTGACTGCCCTTCATCCAGGGAAAACCGAGCAGCAGGCGATCGAAAATACAGGCTGGCCGCTGCGAGTTGCCAGGCCGCTGCGCATCACCGAAGCGGTCACACAGAAGGAACTCAAAATCCTCCGGGAAGACCTCGATCCAACCGGCATCTACCTCAAAGGCGGATAGGCCAGGCAATTTCCGAGTCGAACCGGGTGAGGCTCCAGTCAGCACACCCGGTTTTTCGTTCCCTCCGATGAAACGCATTCTCCGGACCGGCGTATGTATAGATAAACCTTCTGGAATGGAGCTTTCCCTATGACATCGACTCCCCATCACGAGCCGCTGCGCCGCTCCCGCCACAACCGGATGATCGCCGGTGTGTGCGGCGGATTGGCGGAATTCTTCGGTATCCGGGCCTTCTGGTTTCGGCTGGCCTTCCTGATCGCTCTGATCCCGGGCGGCGTACCCGGGTTGGCTCTTTACCTGCTCTGCTGGTTGATCATCCCGAACGCCAGGGATTGACTCGGAAAACAGCATTTCGAAAGGGATAGGAAGAACAGCCTATCCCTTTTTCTTTGCCGTTCTGGCGGCATTTGGGAAAATTGCAATCAAACCAATATCTGCCGGTCTGATTTGGCGGCTATAATTCAGCCCATATGCCTCGCATCCAAGTAATCTTTTTCGACTTCGGTTCGACCTTGATCTACACCAAGGATCCCTGGGAGCCCTTCTATAAACGGGCTGACCAGGCGATGGCGGCCGTATTCCGCCAGGCGGGCATCCCGTTCGACCTTCGCTGGATCGCCGGGAAGTTCGACAGCTTCCTGGATGCTTATTATGACGAACGCGGCGCCGGGATGATCGAAAAGACCACCTTCTCGCTCCTGCAGAATGGGTTGGAATCGCACAGCGCTGCGAAGGTTCCCCCTTCTCTTGTTCGGGAGGCCCTGGACGCCCTGTATGCAGTCACCCAGAAAAACTGGTACCTGGAAGACGATACGATCCCTACGTTGACAGCCTTGCGGGCCGCCGGTTTCCGGCTCGGCATGATCTCCAATACCTCGGACGATGACAACGTCCAGCAGTTGCTCGACCGCTGGGAATTGCGTCCGTTTTTCGACGCGATCGTCACCTCGGCCGGATGTGGGATCCGTAAACCCGACGGGCGTATTTTCCGGATCGCCCTGGACCATTTCAATGTCCCGCCCGAGCAGGCCGCCATGGTTGGCGACACGCCGGCTGCAGACATCCTGGGGGCCAGCCGGATGGGAATCTACAGCATCTGGATCATCCGCAGGATCCAGGACGCAGCCAACGACCCGGACCGCGCCCCGGAACCCCAGACCGTCAAGCCGGACGCCACCGTCGGCACCTTGCATGAGATCCTCGACCTGCCTGCCATCCTTGCCTGATCCATGAAAACCCGTCTGAACATCCTGCCATACCTCGCCCTGGGCGCCGTGATCGTCTGCCTGGGGTTTTCTGCGATCTTCGTCCGGCTGGCCAACGCGCCGGGACCGGTATCCAGCTTCTACCGGCTGGCCTTCGCCGCCGTGATCCTGACCCCCTTTGCGGTTTACCGATTGGCGAAACGCCAGGCGATGGTCAGCCGGCGCGGGCTGATCTTCCCGTTGATCGGTGGGACTTTCTCGGCCATCGACTTTACCTTCTGGTCGCTGGCGGTCAACATGACCATCGCCGGGAATGCCACCCTGCTCGGAAACGCCGCGCCGCTCTGGGTGGCGCTGTTCGCCTGGTTGGTGCTGCGCGAAAGACTTCGCGGCCGGTTCTGGCTTGGCCTGGTCCTGACCCTGGGCGGCGCAGTGCTGGTGATGGGGAGCGATTTTTTCCTTCATCCGGTTTTCGGCCTCGGGGATATCCTGGCAATCAGCTCGAGCGTCTTTTACGCCGGCTATTTCCTCGCCACGCAGCGCGGCCGTGAATATCTCGACCCGCTTACCTACGTCTGGCTGTCGGCCTGCACCACCGCCCTCGGGCTGTTGGCGGTCAACCTGGTGATGCATTACCCGCTCACCGGCTACCCGCTGCAATCCTGGTTGGTCTTCCTGGCCTCGGCGATCATCTCCCAGACTCTCGGCTACCTGGCCATGTCATACGCCCTGGGCCACCTGCCGGCTTCTATCGTCTCCCCGACGATGATCGGCCAGCCCGTCCTGACGACCATCCTGGCCATCCCGATCCTGGGCGAAGTCCCGGCCGCCTGGCAAATCGCCGGCGGTATTCTGGTGCTGGCCGGTATCCTCCTCATCCACCAGGCGCACAACCAGCAGGCCGGGACCAGCCCTTGAGATTGGTCATTAAGGGCCTTGTACGGAAAACAAATATTCTTTATACTGGGTGTATCGGTGTTTGAGCTCAGAAGGAGGATAGCATGTATCTGCAGGAAATTCTCGAAGTCGGCGTCGGCCTGGTATTCATGTGGCTGGTCATGAGCATTGCCGCCATGAGTCTCCAAGAGTGGCTTGCCAACCTGCTCCAATGGCGGCCCAAGGCCATGCAAAAGGCCGTCCAACAGCTGGTGGTCAGCCAGGAACTGGTCAAGCAGGTGTACTCCCATCCGGTGGTGACCGGCCTTTCAGGGACGACGCCCAAACAAGGCAAATCCCCTCGGCTCCCATCTTACATGCCCGCCAATAAATTCTCCCTGGCATTGTTCGATATCATCACGAAGGCCGGCGTCGAAACCTCACCGGTCGCCCAGGTCACGGATGCAGTCAACACGAAACTGGATGAGGTCCTGAAGGGACCGGAACAGCGGAAAGTGGCGGCGGAGGATTGGAAATCCATCCAGGATACCGCCCAGGCGGCGGTCACGTCGCAAACCAGCCTGGACAGCCTGAAATCCCAGATCCAGATCTTCGGCGAGCGCTATCCCGAGGTCCAGCCGGCGCTCGATGGACTGCTGCCGAAGGTGGATTCGTTCTACCAGTCCTCGCTGAGCGGGCAGAACACCGAAAGCCCGGTCGCGGATAACAAGGTCCCGATGAGCAAAGTCCACCTGGGCCTCAAGGCAATGAAACAGGATCCCAAACTAAAGGACTCGGCGGAAGCGATCGCCGGCTTCCTGAACGCGATGGAACTCCAGGGCGCCCTGTCTCTCGCCCAGGCGCGCGTTCATATCGAGACCTGGTTCAACGACTCCATGGACCGCCTCCAGGGGGTCTACAAACGCAAGACCCAGGTGACTGCATTTATCATCGGCACGATCCTGGCCTTCATCCTGAACGTCGACTCCATTCACGTGGCCGCCAGCCTGTGGCGGGAACCGACCCTGCGCCAGTCCATCGTGGCGGAAGCCCAGTCCTACGCCAACCAGAACCAGAACCTGCCCACCCCACCGGCATCCCCGACCACCAGCCAGGCCATCTCCAACCTGCAAACCCAGCTGCAGGTGCTTAATATCCCCTTCGGCTGGACGTCCGAGATCGTCGATACCGGCGGCAGGCAATGCGCATTGATCCCCTTCAGGTCCAACCAGATCTGGGGCATCCCCGGCCAAAATGCGCAGGGCGGTCCCTCCTGCAAACAGTTGAACGACGTGCCACTGGATCCGGCCAGCTGGCTGGTCAAGGTGCTCGGTTTCCTGATCACCGGGCTTGCCACTGCCCAGGGCGCGCCCTTCTGGTTCGACATTCTCAAGAAAATGGTCAACGTGCGCGGCGCCGGTCCCAATCCGGCGGAACAGACCCCGGTCGGTTAGCCCGTCATTCCCTTCCCTATGCAAAGGACTGTCTTATCGACAGTCCTTTTTTTGAAAGATATTACCAAACTGTAAGAATAATGCCGGGGAGATATCCGGTATAATTTCCCCATCTCTTCTAAAGGAAAATGAAATCATGCCCAGCAAAGTCTACTTCGGTTCCGCTCATCAGACCCTTCTTGACGCCAAGGAAACCCTGCCCGCCAAGCTCGACTTGATCCTCGAGCAACTTCGCCTGCGCGAAAGGGTGAAGGACGAACGCGTGGTCATCAAGATGCATACCGCCAATAATATCGGCTACTCGACCATCCACCCGGTCTTCGTCCGCAAGGTGGTCCAGGCGATCAAGGACGGCGGCGGGCACCCCTTCGTGGCCGACGTCAACTGGGATGTGGCCGGCGCCGAATTCCGGGGATATTCCTCCGAAACCCTGGGCTGCCCGGTCTACCCGGCGGCCGGCCCGGATGAAAAATATTACTACGAGCACGAACGTCCTTTCAAGAACATCAAATCCTGGAAGGTCGCCGGGATGATCCAGGACGCCACCTTCCTGGTCAATTTCGCTCACGTCAAGGGCCATCCCTCCAACGGGTTCGGGGCCTGCGTGAAGAACCTGGCCCTCGGCTGCATGGCTGGGGAGACGCGCGGCCAGATGCACGACGCGATGCATTTCGACCAATACTGGTTCCCCGAGCACTGCCCGGACCCGGCCACGGCCATCCCCAAGATCGCCGCTTCCTGCCCCTTCGAAGCGGTCGTGGAGGACAAGAAGGCCCCCGGCACCATGCACCTCCACATGGAGCAATGCAACCAGTGCGGCCGTTGCCTGCAGGTGGCTCCTCCCGGAAGCCTGAAGATCGATAAGGTCAACTTCCACAGCTTCGTGGAGGCGTGCGCCATCTCCACCAGCGAAACCCTCTCGACCTTCGAACCCGGCAAAGCCGTCCACCTCAGCCTGGCCACTTTCATGACCCCCCTGTGCGACTGCTTCGGGTTCACCACCATGCCCATCCTGCCGGATGTGGGCGTCTTCGGCTCGGATGACATCGTGGCGGTCGAGCAGGCCATGCTGGACATGACCGGTCAATGCAAGCTGATCGAGGAAGCCCTGCCGCTGGCCCTGGAAGTCCACACCCGGGAAGGCCATCCCTTCCGACAGTTGCATGGTCCGCTCAAGGATCCCTACATGACGACCGAATACGCCGAGAAGTACGGCCTCGGCAGCCGTGAGTACGAATTGGTGGACGTATTGCCGGTCAAGAAATTCGAGCGGGCCGCGTTGCCTTACACCCCTTCCAAATAAGAGTTCCTTCGATCGAATAAACCGGGCCGGAGATGAGCTCTCCGGCCCGGTTTTGTTTTATGGTTATTTGCGTGGGTGGACCCGCATCCGGATGCCGTCGCGCGGCCGCAGCGTGACCACCGGCTGCATGACGATCTTTTGGTCCGGTAGGAGTTCCAGCTCGTAGCGCTGGGTGATCATCGCCAGGATCAGGGTGGCTTCGGTCAGGGCAAAATTGTTGCCAATGCACAGCCGCGGGCCTCCGCCGAAAGGAAAATAAGCGAAGGGATGCCGCCCGGCCGAACGCTCCGGGGAGAAACGCTCGGGGTCGAATTCTTCCGGGTTGTCCCAAAAAGCCGGGTGGCGGTGGGTAATGTACGGGGTGATCGCCACATTGACGCCGGGGTCCAGGCGATACCCGCCGACTTCATCCGGCTGGATGGGAGTGCGGGCGATCGCCCAGACGCTTGGATAGAGCCGCAGCACCTCGTCGATCACCATGCGGGTGTACTTCAGGTTGGGCAGGTCCTCGAATACCGGCCTGCGCCCCTGCAGGACTACATCGACCTCCGTCCGGAGCTTTCCGGCGATTTCCGGGTGCCCGGCAAGCAGGGTATAGGTCCAGGAAAGAGCGTTGGCAGTGGTCTCATGACCGGCCAGGAAGATCGTCATGACCTCGTCCCGCAGTTGTTGGTCGGTCATCTGCTCGCCGGATTCTTCGTCGATCGCTTCGAGCAGCATCGTCAATAGATCATCCGGTTTCTCCGGATTCTTGCGGCGCTCATCGATCACCCGGTAGACGACGGAGTCCAACGCCTGGATGGCCTGCCAATACCGCCGGTTGGCCGCAGTTGGCAGGCCGGAGGTGTCGAAAATCTCCCAGAAACGCTCATTGGTGCGTTCCAAAACGACCGGCAGGTTCTGCCCGATCACGTCGGCGAATCCGTCGGTTCCCGTGCTGAACATCGCCCGGCTGACGACTTGCAGGGTAACGCGCATGAATTCGTCGGCGATATTGAACGCCTGGCCATTCTGGCTGTAAGGTTGCCAGCGGTCGAGCATTTCCTGGGCGGACTCGGCCATCACCAGGGCGAAATTGCCGAGTCGCTTGCGGTGAAAGGCTGGCTGGATCAGTCGTCGCTGGCGCAACCAGAATGGACTCTCGCTCGTCACCAGACCGTTCCCCAGGAATGGTCGCAGGTTCTTGTAATTGGGTCCCTTGTGATAGTTGGTGTGGTTCCCCTGAAGGACGTACTGGACGTGATCCGGGTGATTGAGCATGATGAATTGCTTGTTCCCCACATGGAAACGGGCGACGTCGCCGTACTCTTCGAAGGTCCCCATAAAGAAGCCCAGCGGATCCTTGAGAACGTCCGACGCCACCCCGATCAGCGGGAGCCCTTTCGGCCCGGGCGGGGTGCCAGGGATGGACGCCAGCTTGGAGGCAATGGATTGTGTGGCCATGGTTCATACCTTTCGAGATACCATTAAGTGAGTTGCACGGAGATGCAAACAACTCTGGAATTGTAGGCCGGAAAAATAAGGCGACAATTAATCGCCGGGGGGTACATTTCTCCTATCCGGTCTGAGCCATTGACATTCTATCGAAATTCCTCTAAAATCTTTACAGTGTCTAGTTTATGACCAACCCATTCAGCCGGAGACATTCCATGCCTTATCCCCAATTCCCCAAAGGATTTTTGTTCGGCACCGCCAGCGCGGCTTTCCAGATCGAAGGCAGCCCGGCTGCAGACGGCAAGGGTCCATCCATCTGGGACACCTTTACCAGCGCACCCGGCAGGATCAAAGGCGGCGATACGGCCGTGACCGCCTGCGACACCTATCTTCATCCCGAGGGCGACGTCCAGAGGATGGCCGAACTTGGCTTGAATGCCTATCGCTTTTCGGTGGCCTGGTCACGGGTGATGCCGGAAGGCCGCGGGCCGGTCAACCAAAAAGGCCTGGATTATTACCGCCGGCTGGTCGATACGCTGCTTGCCCGGGGGATCGCGCCCTTCATCACTCTCTATCACTGGGATATGCCGCAGGCGCTCGAGGACCTTTGCGGTGGATTCGCCGGCCGGGACTGCGCCAGCTATTTTGCCGACTACGCCGGAGCCGTCGTCAAGGCCCTTGGGGATCGGGCCAAAAATTGGATGACGCTCAACGAACCGTGGGAACACGCCGCATTCGGCCACCTGCTCGGCAGCCATGCCCCCGGCCGGCACAACCCCTGGACCTATTTCCGGGTCGCCCACCATGAGCTGCTCGGCCACGGCCTGGCTCTCGAGCGGATCCACTCCATCTCGCCCGACTCCCGGGTCGGGCTGGTCCTCAGCCTGACGCCGATCTTCCCGGCCACCTCCCGCCCGCGGGACGTGCACGCCGCCCACGTCGCCGACCAATTCTTCAACGACTTCTACCTGGACGGCATCTTCAAGGGCCGCTACCCCGACCCGCTCTGGCGTCAGGCCCGCCTGGCCCACCCCAGGATCGGTCCGGAGGATATGAAGATCATCTCCCGCCCGATGGACTTCCTCGGGGTCAACTACTACAGCCGCGAGTTCGCCCGCTCGGCGTGGTACGTTCCCTTCCTGGGCACCTGGGTGGACGAGGTCGAGGTCCACGGCAAGGAGGCCATCGTCAATGGGAGGCAGTACACCAGCTCCGGCCGGGAAGTCTACCCGCCGGCGTTCTATGACCTGCTGATGCGTCTGAAGAACGAGTACGGAAATCCGCCAATGTACATCACCGAGAACGGGGCTTCCTTCACCGACACGGTCGAAAACGGGAAGGTCCACGACCCGCTCCGGGTGGCTTTCCTGGAAGGCTACATGGGTGAAGCCGCTCACGCTGCCCGGGATGGGGCCAATCTCAAGGGCTATTTCATCTGGTCGCTGACCGACAATTTCGAATGGAGCCTGGGGTACTCCGCCCGTTTCGGCTTGGTCCATGTGAATTTTTCGACCCAGGAACGCGTCGTCAAGGATAGCGGGTACTGGGTCAAGGCGCTGGTCGAAAACCAACGACCCTGACAGTTTTTCCCGGCCATTTCGATCGATAAAAAACTCCTCACCCTTAATTGAGTGAGGAGTTCCTTTTCCGACTTGAACCGGCTAATTGTTGGGAGCGCCGGCGTTGATCCAATCCGTGATGGTCTGGATCTCCTGCTGCGAAAGAGGCTGGCCTCCCCGCGGCATGAGCCCCTGGATGACCGCCTGAAGGACCGCGCTGTTATTGGGGTCGTTCGGGACGATCGCCGGGGATGTATTCATGATGGAGGCATAATTGCTCAGATCCAGGCCGGCCGCCTGGCGGTCGGCTCCGTGGCAACCGATGCAGTTCGCCTGAAAGATCGGCAGGACGTCCCTCGAAAAGCTCACCCCCGAACTGGCCGGGGTCGGACTGGGGACATCGGTGGCGGTCGCCGCCGCGTCTGTGGTCGTGGCGGTTGCACCCGCTGCCGGCGTATCCGAAGCGACGGCCTGGATGGCCGTGGTATCGGTCGGCTGGGACGTATTGGTGGGTTGGGCGGGCTGTTGGGAAGTCGGAAGCGTAAGGTTGGTCACCTGCGGCTGGCCGGCGCAGGCAACCGCCAGAATGACAAGGATGAGGCCGGTTACAACCAGGATGGCAGGCTTGCTTGATTTCGTCGCGGATTTCATGTTGAGCACCTTTTCCTTGTTGAATTTGACAACAAGCGCTGAATATACCTTGCCAAGATGAATAGCAAATGAATAAATCAACCCCAAAATACCTGAATATTTTTCGGCCATCCAATACCCAATACAGCTATAATCAATTGCAAGCTGGGTTTGTTCGCCAACACCGCTGACATATACTGATATTGCCGAAACATTGAAAAGCTTCGCCGAAGTTTGATTAATTCCAGCAGGTGGCCCGTCTTTGACGCTCGATACTTTATATCCAGTTCTTATTGACATGCCATGATCAAGTTTGTATACTGAAAACGGTATGGTTACCAACCCGTTTACATCATTGCCAGATCCGGAGCTCATCGAAGCTTGTTTGAACGGTAAAAACCAGGCTTGGGAAGTCCTTCTTACTCGTTACCAGCGCCTCGTTTATAGCATTCCCTTGAGATACGGGCTGACTGAGCACGATGCAAACGACGTCTTTCAAAACGTAAGTCTCCTTCTTCTTGAAAATTTGCACTCACTGAGAAATCGCCAACGGCTGGGCGCCTGGCTGGCGATCACTACTCGCCGTGAGTGCTGGCGGATGAACAGGCATCAGCGTCAGCTCACCCTTGCGCAAGAAACGGCATCCGTGAACGAGCAGGCCATCCAAAAAGGTCCGTCCGAAGAAAATTTATTGGACCTGGAACGCCAGAGCATTATTCAGGCCGCATTGAGGCTGCTCGGATCCCCATGTCAGCAATTGCTCACTTTGCTTTTCTATACAGAGCCGAGACCCGCTTACACAGAAGTAGCCCGAAAATTGTCCATCCCGGAAGGAAGTATCGGCCCTAATCGGGCGCGGTGTCTTGAAAAGATGCTGAAGATACTGGAAGAAATGGGCTTTTCAGAAATGTAAACTGATCGATCTTGCCCGACTGTATTTTTTCGACCTTTTCCTTCTCTATTAGGTAAATATCAAACACCGGAAAGTAAATCAGTTATGGCGCACCCGTCTTTCGATACTTTGCTAGGATTTGTCGAAGAAACGCTATCCCCCGAAGCACGCAGGGAAGTAGAAAACCATCTTTCGCTTTCATGTAATGATTGCGAACGGCTCATTGCCAGAATTCAGAAGCTCCTTCACTCCGTCCAGGGAGATGAAAGCGCCGCTCCGCAAGCCGAGGTTTTGGAAAAAGCCCTTGGTCTTTACCGGCGACATCTGAAAGAATCGAAGCCGGCCGGGATTCAAATCATCGCGAACTTATTATTCGACAGCCGCCTGGATATGTCTGCTTCGATGGTCCGGGGATCGGCGCAAACCCGCCGAGTCCTTTATTCCGCCCAGCAAATAGATATCGACTTGCAAATCACCCCGGCAAAAGGCCTGCACAATCTGATCGGACAGGTTCTGGATTCCACCAGGCCGGATAAGTTCATTCCGGCCTTTGTCAGCATAAAAAACAATGAAACCGGGATGCTCGTGGATGGAAAGGGGACGGACGATTTAGGACAATTCGGTTTTCAAAATATACAATCGGGGCGATATGATCTGGTTCTTGAATTCGATACTCAGGAGGTCGAAATCCGAAGCTTAGAGCTAATCAAAGAAATATGAAGTCTGGCAATGAATAGCGAAGAATTTCTCGATGAGTTGCTGCGCGCCCCCGATCCTCAATCCCGGCGTGTCCTGTTGGACACGCATTTTGAGTTTATTAATCTCGATACCGTCTACAGCCTGAAAAAACAAGCCGACCACCTGGAGCGCGACGATGCCCATCGCGCTCTCGATATCGGTCTGGCTGCTGAAGAAATGGCGGGGATTTTACTCAAAGACGAGGCCCGCGCCATTGCATTATGGATCCAGGCAAACGCCCATGAGTTCCTTGGCGAACTGGATACTGCTATCCGCTGCTACGAACGAGCTGAGGAGCTTTTTTCGACTGCCGGCAAACCCGTAGAGGCAGCCCGCACTTGCATCGGCCAAATTGCCACGTTGATGAAGATGGGAAAATTTGAGCGTGCCCAAGCGTTGGCGGAATCGGCGCGGGGCACTTTTATCGAACACGGGGATGTGCTTTCTCGAGCAAAGATCGAGATGAATTTGGGCAACCTCCACTATCGACAGGGGCAGTACCAACAGGCCCTGATCTATTACCAGCAAGCCGCTCAGGCTTTCCAAACCGTCGGCGACAAGCTGTATGCCGCCATGAATCAAGTCAACCAGGCCAATGTTTTGACCTTCCTGGACGATTATCGAGGCGCCGGGCAACTCCACGAGGAGGCCAGACCGATTTTCGAGGCCGCGGGTTTACGGATCGCGGCGGCATCCCTGGATCACGACCTGGCCTTCCTCCAGTCTGCCCGGGGAAATTACACCGAGGCTTTTCGCTTGTTCGAGAGAGCCCGGGACGTCTTTACGAATTTATCCAACCAAGTCAACATTGCTCAAACCGATCTGGAAGAGAGCGACCTGTATCTCGACTTAAACCTTCCCGAAGAAGCCCTGCGCCTGGCAGTCCGGGCCGAACGTGCTTTTAGAGACCTGGGAGTGACTTTCGAGTTGGCTTGGGCGTTGACCAACCAGGCCATCGCACTCGCCCGAGTGGGCCAACGGGAGCATGCAGCCGAAATCCTGAATGATGCGCGTGATTTGTTCCTCTCCCAGGGCAATGAAGTCTGGTTGGCGAATACTGACCTCCAGCGTGCTGAAGTATTAGGCTTGGAGGGTCAGAGAAAGCAAGCCAGGACTCTGGCAAGCAAAGCCGCTCAGGCCTACGAAAAACTTGGAATGAAGACCAAGCAAGCCTACGCCCATATGATCGTTGCCAATTTATGGGTTGAAGATCGGCAATGGAATCGAACCTTGAAAGAATTGCAGGCCGCCCGGGATGCCCTGGAAGGGCTCCGGGCTCCCTGGTTGGAACAACGCCTCGAGACGTGCCTGGGGCGCGTTTTCGAAGGGAAGGGACGATCCAGGCAGGCAATCGTCCACTACCAAACAGCCGTCGGGCAGATCGAGCAAATGACCGCGACCATCACCGTGGAAGAACAACGCACCGCTTTCGTAGCAAACAAGCTCGCCCCTTACGAAGCATTGGTCTGCCTGAATGTAGATCGCGATCCTTCCATCGCTTTTCGCTGGGCGGAACAAGCCAAGTCGCGCGCCCTCGTGGATCTCCTGGCTGCCGGAGTTCACCCTCGATCGCACATCCGGGATGAAATGGACAGCCTGCGGGCCGAACGCCTGCAACAACTAAGGGAAGAGCTCAACTGGCTCTATACCCGTCTGACCCACGGCGCCGCTCCGGGAGAATCGGGTGTGCCGGCTGCCGGACCGGAAACCTGGAGCAAGATCCAGGAGCGCGAACAGGAAGCCACATCCCTGTGGCGCGACCTGGAAGCCCGTCACCCTGAGGCCCTCTCGTTGATGAAAGTAGCCCCGTTATCTTCAGCGGATATCCAGTCCAGCCTGCCAGAGGGGACTGCCCTGGTCGAGTATTTTATCGCCCGCGGCCGGGTCACAATTTTTTTCGTTACCCGGGAGAAGGTCCTGGCCTACCCGGCGATCGCATCGCTGGCCGAATTGCTGCCCATGATGGAAAACCTGGCATTCCAGTATTCCAAATTCCAATTTGGCCCGGAATATTACCAGCGCCATCGCGGCGCCCTTTTGAATGGAACCCAGGATATCCTGGCGCAATTGGGGCAAAAATTGATCGAGCCATTCCAGGAAGAGTTACCGGGAGTGAATGCGGTCATCGTTATTCCACATGGCCCGCTTCATGCCCTGCCATTCCATGCGCTGCGAACTGGCGATCGCTACCTTATCGAGACCCACGCAGTTTCTTATGCACCCAGCGCGGCGGTATTGAAGTATTGTTGGGACAAGCCTTCGGCTGGAACGAATGCTCCAATCGCGGGAAAGCCATTGTTGGTGGGCATGCCAGACGAGCGCGCTTCCCACGTCGCCGAGGAAATCCATTCGCTTAGCAAATTGCTCAAAGGAGCGGAAGTCCTTCTGAGCGGACAGGCAACCTTTGAACAGGTCCGTCGATCTGCATCGGACAGCGGCATTTTTCATATCGCCGCGCATGGACTGTTTCGTCCGGAGGCGCCCCTGCTCTCCTCGATTCGTCTCGCGGATGGATGGTTTGCCGTACAGGATATTTACGATCTCACGTTGAAAGCCTCGCTGGTCACATTGAGCGCCTGCGAGACAGGCCTGGGCCATGACGCCGGCGGCGACGATATGGTGGGGATGGTGAGAGGATTCCTCTACGCCGGCGCGAGTTCGCTCCTCGTCAGTTTGTGGATGGTCGACGATGAATCGATGACCTTTCTGGTGACCGAGTTTTATTCCCAGTGGCTGGCCGGAAGCCCCAAAGCCCAGGCGCTTCGAGCAGCCCAACTCAGTCTGATGAATCAATATGAACACCCTTATTATTGGGCGCCGCTGGTAATGGTCGGCAATGAAAAGTAGACAGTTGGCTTGACACTCGGACGGTCGTACCCCGACAGGAGGTAGTTATGCAAAGGTCATTCCTCGTTCGATCCAGGCTGTTCCTTGGATTATTGGTTACCCTGGTGCTTGCCGTCTCTTCCTTCGGCATCGTACACGCCGTTCACGCCAGCCCGACTCTGCTGCCCGACCCGCCGTCCGATCAGGTGGCCGTAAAACTCAAGGCAGGAGTGGCGATCAATACGATACTTGCCCGCTATAATGCCAGCCTGCTCGGCACGATCCCTGAGACCAACTTGTATTTTTTACAACTCCTCAACGGTCAAACTGCCAGCCAATTACTGCCTGCTTTAAACGCCGATCCGGATCTCTATTATGCGGAACCGAATTACTACGTCGATAATGCGCCGGATGGCAGTGTGATCATGTTCGACGCGCACATGACGCCGCAGGCCGGGGTCATCATGTTCGACGCGCACGGCAATCTTACCCCGACGGCTCCATCGACCTCCGATCAGTGGGCGTGGACGAAAATCGGGCTCGCCGACGCCCAATCCGAATCCACTGGACAGGGGATCATCGTTGCCGTCCTGGATACCGGTCTGGCGCCCGACCACCCATTGTTAAAAAGCAACATCACCGCCGGGTATGATTTCGTGGGCATGACCAATAATATTTACGATACCGGCAGTGGCCAGGACGTCGGTCATGGAACCCATGTCTCCGGGATTATCGTGACGGGTGCACCGGGTGTCCAGATCATGCCCATTCGAGTGCTCAATTCGGATGGGCTGGGCACCTACTGGGAGGTCTCGGCAGGGATTCGTTTTGCAGTCGACCATGGCGCCAAAATCATCAACATGAGCATGAGCGCCCCGCGCCTGACGCCCTCGCTGTCTGACGCCCTGAGTTATGCCGCCTCTCACGGGGTGATCGTTGTGGCTGCCGCAGGGACCGGCCCTGGGCCGAACTATCCGGCAGCTTATCCCGACCGACTTGCCGTCCTCGGGGTCGGTGCGACGGATCAAAACGACAACATCGCTTCTTTCTCGGGTGGACAATCCGGCGACACCGATATCTTTGCGCCCGGTGTGCATATCTACAGCTCTTTTCCATACAACGGGTACGCCTATGGGAACGGGACTTCGATGTCCACGGCAGTGGTCACCGCGGAAGCCGCTTTGCTGATGTCGCGCTACCCCGATTGGACTCCGGCCCAGATCGTGCAGCGGATTGTGGGAAAAGTAGATCCAGTGCCGGGGTCGGCTGCCGGGAGAATCAACCTGTCGGCAGCCCTGAATACCGGGCTGGAATTACGCTATCAAGT
>DATJPX010000037.1:0-15340 GCA_035506155.1 Anaerolineales bacterium | reverse complement strand
GCCTTTGTGCAGGTCGACGATCTTCTTGACGATCGAAAGCCCCAGGCCGCTGCCCTCTTTCGAGCGCGTCCGGGATTTGTCGGCCTTGTAGAACCGCTCGAAGATGTGCAACTGGTCCTCGGGTTTGATCCCGATGCCGCTGTCGGCAATGCTGAATTCGACCTTCTCGCCGCGCAGGCGCAGGGTCAGCTTGATCGATCCCCCCGCGGGGGTGAATTTGATGGCGTTGTGAAGCAGGTTGAGCCAGACCTGGCTCAACAGGCCCTCGTCGGCCTGGATGGTAACTTCTTTAAGCGCCACGTCCAGCTTGATATCCTTCTCCGTCCACTGCGGCTCGCAGGTCAGGACGAGGCTGCGGATCTGTTTGTCCAGCCGGTAAGGCTTTGGCTCGAACTTGACCTGATCCGCATCCAGCGAGGCGAGCTTCAGCAGATCGTCCGCCAGCCGCGACAGGCGCACGCTCTCCATTTCGATGATCTCCAGGTAATGCAGCCGCTCCTGGTCGCTCAGCCGGTCGCTTTCCAACGCCTGGGCGAATCCCCGGATGGAGGTCAACGGCGACTGGATCTCGTGGGATACGTTGGACACGAATTCCTGGCGCATGTTCTCCACCTGGCCCAGCTCCGCAGCCATCTTATTGACGCTGGCGACCAATCCGCTCAACAAGCTGTCTTCGCGGCGATCATCCAGCCGAATATTGAAATCCCCCCGTGACATCCTTTCCATGGCCTGGATGATCGGGGAAAAAGCATTCTCCTGCTGAGCCCTGAACACGCCCGAAAAGACACGGATGATTAGGCCGGTCAGGGTCAGGCCCAGGAAGGAGTTGATGATCTGGACCAGCAGCGGCGGTGGATTCCAATGCAAGGCCCGGTAGAGCGCGGCCGTCAGGTAAAAGGCCACCGTGAACAAAGCGGCGACCAGGACCAGCACGAACAGGATCCACAGGGCGCCGAAAAGTCTTTGGTTCTTTCCTCTCATGGTTGCAGCTCCAGGCGGTACCCCAGACCGCGGATGGTCGTGATCTTGAAGGAATGGGCGGCCTCGGGGAAGCGTTCCCGCAGCCGGTTGATGTGCACATCCAGCGTGCGGTCGTTCCCGTGGAAATCGTAGCCCCAGATGTCCTCGATCAACTGCTCGCGCGAGAAGGTCCGGCCCGGGTAGCTGGCCAGCTTGAAGAGCAGTTCGAATTCCTTGAGCGGCAGGGTCAGCTTTTGTCCGGCGTCTGTTATCTCGAACGTTTTGTGGTCCAGGATCAACTCCCCCACCTGGACGGTCTGGGAAACCGTGATCCGGTAGCGTTTCAACAAGGCAGCCACCCGGGCCACCATTTCCAGCGGCTCGAAGGGTTTGACCAGGTAATCATCCGTGCCGAGCTGGAAGCCTTTGAGCTTCTGGCTGGTTTCACCCCGGGCCGTCAGCATCAGGATGGGCAGGTCGTAGGCCCGGCGCAGTTCCTGGCACAGCTCCCATCCGTCCATTTTTGGCATCATGATGTCGATGACGAACAGGTCCACTTTGAGCGTATCCAGCATGGCCAGCGCCTCCGTCCCGTCGCCGGCCAGGTAGATCTCGTGGCCGGCGTCCTTCAGAAAAACGCTGGAGAGTTCGCGAATGTTGGGGTCATCGTCGACGATCAGGATCTTGCTCATTCTGGCTCACCATTCGATCATGCTTCCATCGCGCCGCTGCCGCTCGATGGGATTTTGGCCTTGGCTCCAAGGATAAACCAATCATGTAAACTGAATATAAACGTATTATAGACCCGGGCTTTCGGCCGGGCGGTTAAACAATTACGCCCCCTGGAGCCAGGGAGCGTAATCCGACGAATCGACGGGAGCTTTATTTTTCCAGCCAGACCTGGAAGCCGATCCCGCTCGTCTCGATCCGGCACGTCTTGAAGGGCGTCTGGGCGACCATGGAGCGCATCTGTTCCAGGGTGTAGGCATTCTTCAGCAGCATGCCCCGGAAAGCCGCCCGGGTCCAGGCCTCATCGAGACGTCCCAGATGCATGCCCTTGACTTCCTGGTCGAGGTCGGCCCGGGAGGCGTCGTGGCGGAGGTCGGAGATCAGGCCCACCCCGCCGGGACGCAGGACGCGATGGATCTCGGCGATTGCCCGGACGGGTTGGGTGAAATTCTTGAATGCGGCCTGGCAGAAGACGAAGTCGAATGCGCCTGCTTCGAACGGCAGGTGGGCCGCGTCGCCCTCCCGGAAATCCGCTTTCACCCCGGCCGCGGCGGCATTTTCAGATGCAATGCGGACGAACGACCGGCTGATGTCCAGCCCGGTGATCCGGAAGTCGCCCAGCCTGGCCAGTTCGATGCAGAAATAGCCCGGGCCTGGGGCAATCTCGAGCACCCGTCCGCCGGCGGGGATCTTCCCAGCCAGTTGGGCGGCCATCAGTTTGTGGCGGTGGATATCCTTGAGGGTGATTTTGGCATACCAGGTGGCGACCGGGCCCTCCATGGCGATGCCTTTGTACGCTTTTGCAGTTGTCATAAGAAACTCCTTTTCTATTTTCACGCTTTGGAATAATGGTCACGGTCAATCCGCCGCCGAGGCGACCTGGATGGCGTCTTCCCGGGCCGGTTTGGCCCGGATTTGTGCCACCAGCAGGCAGGCGATCCCCAGCAGGATGGCGCCCATCCAGAACGGCGCGCCGGGCATGACGAAGTCGTAGACGGATCCGGCCCACAGCGGCCCCAGGGCCGCCACCAGCCCGCTTACCGCCGCGCTGACCCCAGCCAACTGTCCCTGTTCGCGCTCCGTGACCCGGTTGGCAGCCAGGGTGCTCAAGGTGGTGAAGATGAAGCTGACCACCGCGCTCTGCAGGAAGGCGATCGGGTAGAGCATCCAGAAGGCCGGGGCGAAGGAGAGCAGCAGCGCCCCGAGTCCCTCCCCCGACAGGGCGACGATCGCCATGCGCTTTTCGCCGTACTTCGGGACCAGCGTGCGGACGAGCGTGCCCTGCATGACGGCGGTGGCGATGCCTGCCAGGACGAACAGCAGGCCGAGCGCCCAGGGCCGGGCGGCGAACTTGCGGACGATGAATATGCCCGTGGTGCTGTTGATGCCGTCGAAGCTGAAGTTGAACAGGGCCGAGACGAGCAGGATCAGGCCGATGCCCGGCTTGCGGGCCATGTCACGGATCGAGGCGAAGGGATTGAAATCCCGCAGGCGCAGCCGGGCGGTTGCGCGTTTTTCGGCTGGCAGCGATTCTGGCAGCAGGAAGTAGATCATTCCCACACTGACCAGCGAGACGATGCCCGCGGCAAACAGAGGCGCGTCCACGCTGATCTGCCCCAGCGCGCCGCCCAGGGCCGGGCCGAGGATGAAGCCCAGCCCGTAAGCGAGACCTATCAGGGTGAAATTCTTGGCGCGCTGCTCGGGTCTGGAGACATCAGCAATGTAAGCGGCCGCGGTCGACAGGTTCCCGCCGGTGACGCCGTCGATCAGGCGGGAAAGGAACAGCACCCATAACGCCCCGCCGATCCCGAAGACGAAATAACCGACGGCCGACCCGAAGACGCTGACGAGCAGCACCGGGCGGCGGCCCACCCGGTCGCTGATCTTGCCCAGGGCAGGCGCGGCGAAGAACATCGATCCGGCATAGATGACCGTCAGCATGGTGAGCATCAAGGCGTTGTTGCTGTAGCGCTTGACGATGTACGGGGCGACCGGCCCCAGGATCGATAGGCCGATGATGTCCATCAGCATGATGAGGAAGATCAGCCAGAGGGCCGGGGCCCCGGATTTGGAAATATGCCTGTTCATACCGGTAGTCCTTTTGATGTCACCTGTCTTTGGATGCGGGGGCGCTGTGCGCCAGGACCCAGACCCCGGCGCACAGGCAGAGGAAGAAAATTCCCAGGTCGAGCGGGTTGAGCCAAAGCAGCAGGATGTTTTGCATGTCGGTTCTCCTTGTTCGAAGTTTCGACCATCATACCGGCGACCGGGGTGAGGCCGCTTCACCCGCACGGGGTGATTCGACGGGTGATTGAATCGAAAACGCCCCGTGTGGACGAGGCGTTTTCGGCGAATTTCCGGGGCAGGTCAGGCGGCCGGCTTTTCGATCTTGCCTAAAATATAGCCCGGCGGCTGCGGCTCGACCTTTTGATCGGTCACGAAGGTGACGTCCCCGCCTGATTTGAGGTAGACCGAGCGCTCGCCTGCACCGATCCGGGCCTCCCAGTACCCACCGATGTCTTTGACCCGCAGGCGCAGGCTGGTCAGACCGGCCACCTGGAAGCGCAGGTCCGAGCCGGCGGTGTAGATGGCATCCTGACCCAGGATGGTTTGGCTTTCGACGTTCATCGACCAGCCGGCGGAGGCGTTTCCCAGGCAGCGTACACCCTGAACGTTAAGGCTGAGCCCGGAGAATGCGTCCACCTGTCCCTGGATGCCGCTCACATTGATGCTTTTCCCGGCATAGACTTTGATGTGGGACCCGAACGGCACCAGCACTTCGCCGCTGCCCCCGAACTGGACCTCGATGATCTCTTCGGGTGTATCGCCGGACTGGAAATTGGGCCGCTTGAAATGCCAGTCGAAAAGGACCACCTCGCCGATCGCGGCGCGTGCCCGGGCGAACTCGGCCTCGCTGTGCTTTTCGACCTTCAAACCCCATCTGCTTTCAGTCTCGGCGGTAACCATGTCGCCGTCCACCCCTTTGACGGTAACGTCTGTGCCGGCCTTGATCAAGACTTTGGGGGTCGCCCCTGAAGGAATACTGCGTTGGGTCATATCGGAATTCCTCGTTCCTGTTGAAGTGCAGCCATTCTAGTACCGCTAATAAGGAGGCGGCTCACCCGGAAAGGGTGATCCGGAGGGTGATATCCGCTTGGCGTACGCCGGGACGGATGAGGCTGCCAGGCGTGGGAAGGCTCAGAGAAGTCTGAGCTCCTTGGCCACCTGCCGGGCTTCGTCGCGGCTATTGACGTTCAGCTTGCGGTAGACGTTTTTGATGTGCGTCTTGACCGTATTGGCCGAGACGACCAGCTCGCCGGCGATCTCGCCGTTCGATAGTCCCGCCACCAGCAGCTTGAGCACCCGGACCTCCTGCTGGCTGAGCGGTTCGATGGGAGCCGGGGTTCCCGGCTCGCCTTGGGAGGCGGAGTTGGGGGCGGGCGGAAAGAGGTGCAGCAGGGCCGTGACGTACAGGCGGGGACCGGCCTGGTTCAGGGTCGGGTGGAGCTGCCGCAGCAGGAGGGCCAGCGGGGTGCCTTCATCCAGGAACAGGCGGCGGAAGCCTTTTTCGTGCCCGATCGTCACCGCCTGTTTCAACGCCTGCAGGGCCCCGGGGTCGTTCCCGGCGGCGTGTTGGGCCAGCGCTTCGAGGCAGAGCGCCTCGACCTGGCTGTGGATTCGCCCGTTCGCGGCGGCTTCGGGTATGGAGGGCGCCAGCAGCGCAGATGCCTCTCCGGGTTGGCCTGCAGCGATGCGCTGGCGGGCCAGGATGAACGTGCGTTTTTCTTTTTGTCCGGGCAACCCCTGTGGATCCGATTCCAGCCATGCCCCCGGCGTTCCGCCGGCCCGGACGGCCAGCAGCGCCTCGGCCTCGCGCAGCTCCTCGATTGCCAGCGGACTGTGCAATTGCGCTTCCAGGGCCTTCAACGCGCCCTCGGCCGGCCGGCCTTGCGCCGAACGGACCAGTTCCAGCCGGGCCGCCGCCTGGGCCTGGAGCAGCTCGTTGGCGCGCTGTTTGCCGAGCTCGAGCGCCTCGGCGGCGTAGTGGGCGGCGGTCTCCAGGTCGTTTTGTTCGTAGGCCGCTTGCGCCAGGTTCAAGCGGGCCGTGCCCTGATCGTCGAGCATCGATTCGTCCCCGACCGCCTCGGCGAGGATCTGCCGCCCCAGCTGGATGGATGGCTCCAGGTCGCCTTGGGCGAAGAAGATTTCAGACAGCATCCCGCTGGCCGCCAGCATGCCATGGACGTTTTGCGACGCGCCCAGCAGGGCGCGCGCCTCCAGGAGCTGGTCCTGTGCGTTCAGCATGCGCCCGGCGTATAGTTCGCCGGATGCGGCGTTCAGCAGGCTGATGCCGCGCCAGAACACTTCGCTCTCGGGAAGTTTTTTCAGCGCTGCGTGGACGCATTCCTGGGCGCGCCGGAAATCTCCCTGCCAGAGGAGCGTCATCCCCCGCAGCGCCAGGACGGCTCCCAGTCCGCCCTCGTCGCCGGCGGCCTGCCAGGCCGCCTCGGCCGCCTGCAGGTAGGGTTCGATGCGCCTCGCCGTGGCCTTGGCGAAACGGTCGGACGAAAACAGGATCACCTGGGCGTACATCAAACACACGGCCGGGTGTTCCAGCGTCAGGGCCTCCGGGATGGAGGCCAGCCAGCGCATCAGCGTGCGCATCTCGTTCAGGCTGTAGATCTCCACGTAGATTTCGACCAACCCGATGGCGCGTCCGTACAGGCCGGCAGCCAGCGCTGTTTCGATCGCCTCGGCGTAGAGCTGCTGGCCGGCGTACCAGTTGCTGGCCCTCTCGAAGATCGCCCGGACGCCCGCCTCGCCCAGGCGCTGGCGGGCGAGCGCCTGGATGGATTCGGCAAACAGCGGGGTGTACCGGTACCAGTCGAGGCCGGGTCCATGCTCCAACCGAACCAGGAACAAGCCTTCCCGGGCGAGCATTTCCATGGTGGACCGGCCGTCGTTCGCCTGGGTGACCGCGTCGCACAGCGCCCCGGTCAGGCGGCTCAGGAAGCAGGTCTGCAGCAGGAACGATTGAATGTCCTCCGGCTGGCTGGCGAAGGCCTCGCCGGTCAGATACTCGGTGACGAAGCGGTGGCTGCCCGAAAAACCTGCCAGCGCCTGCTCGGCGGCTTCCCCGTCTTTGTCCTGAAGCAGGAGCACAGCCAGGCGCAGTCCGGCCGCCCAGCCTTCAGTCTGCTCCTGCAGCCTGTCCAGCGCCGCGGGCGGCAGCTCAGCCTTGCGCACTTCCCGCAGGAAGGTTTCCGTCTCCGCCCGGTCGAAGCGCAGCTCGGCCGCGCTAATCTCGACCAACTCGGCGCGGGCGCGCAGAATCCCCAGCGGCAGGTCGGGTTCGCTGCGGGAAAGGATGACCAGGTGCAGGGGCTCGGGGAGATGCTGGACCAGGAAGGCCAGCGCAGAATGGATCTCGGCTGCCGTGATGGCGTGATAGTCCTCCAGCACCAGCACGCACGGACCCGGGAGACCGGCCAGGTCGTTGAGAAGCGGGGTAAGGATGGTCAGGATGGAGGGGGGCTGGGCCGCGCTCAACGCCGAAAGCGCCGTCCTGCCGATCTCGGCATCCAGCGCCCGCAGAGCCGTGATCACGTAGGTCCAGAACCGGACCGGGTCGTTGTCGTTCCCATCCAGGGAGACCCAGGCCGAGGCGAGGCTGCGTTTCGCCAGCCACATCCCCACCAGGGTCGTTTTCCCGAATCCGGTCGGCGCGTCGACCAGGGTCAGTTTCTTATCCAGGCCGTCGTCCAATCGCCTGAACAAACCCGGGCGCGCGACCAGCGGGCCGCGGGGGCGCGGCGGCATTAATTTGCTGTGCAGGAGGGGTGTGGCCATGCTGAAATAATCATAATCGGCTTGCCAGGGCGAGTCAACTTGGCCGGGTCGACGTGAATCCCGCCTTCACCCTCTGTGAGGCGCGGCTGTTTTGCGCTACTGCTTCGCCTGTGCGGCTTTCGCCCCCCGTGTTTGCCGCCCGGAAGCCAGGCTCGAAGCCGAAAGCAGGACCAGGCTGACCCAGACCGAGTCGGCCAGGAGGAGGTGGACGATCTGCATCCAGATGGGCGCTAGGAGCAGGAGATTCAGGATCCCGGCGGTCAGTTGCGAGAGGACCAGCCCACCCACGAGCAGGCTCAACCGCCGGCTCGCGGCCGGCTTCGTTTTCCTGTGGAGGTGCTGAGCCAGGCCCAATAGATACAAACCCACCAGGCTTGCCAGGATCGGGTGGATGACCCTCAGCCGGACCAGGAAACTGGCGTTCAAGTCGGCGTCCTGGGCCAATCCCTGCGCCAGCGTCCTGGCCGGGAACAGGGTGTCGCCCAGGGCGGTGATCGCCCCGGTCATTCCAAGCAGCGCCACCCCGGCCAGCCCGAGGCCGAACAGCAGCGGCAGGGCACCCTGCTGCTTGAGCGTCAAGGCGTTCCCGCCGGAAGCCCACCAGGCGGTCAGCGCCAGGAAGGCCAGGAGGAAAAAGGTGTTCAGCAGGTGCACGGCCACGGCCGCCGCCCGTAAGGCCGAGTTATTGGCGGCCACCAGGTCGAGCAGCACCAGGCCTGCACCCAGGGCCGCTTCGAGGAGGATGAAGACGGCCGAACCGGTAGCGCCGATCCGGACGGGGTGCCCCTTGGGATGGCTGCGCCAGCCCCAGATCAATAAGGCCAGGACCAGGAGCAGCGCCACGCCGCTCAGGGTGCGGTGGGTGAATTCGATGAAGGTCTCGAGGTGCTGCGGGGTGGGGAGGATATCCCCATTGCAGGTCGGCCAGTGGTTGCCGCAGCCGGCCCCGGAACCGCTGGCGCGGACGAAAGCCCCCCAGAGGATATCCAGCTCGGTCCAGGCCAGTACAATCCAGGAGAATTTTGCAAATCGGTTCATATTTTCCACCAATTCCAGGTCAAGTCCGGAAACGAAACATCAGCATGCCGTTCGGCATGCTGATGGGTAAGGTTCTGTGAGCGCGGAGAGGCTTGAGCTCTCAACCAATGGCGTAAAAGGACCGCGTGACAATTTGCTTCTCCGATCAATATCCTGCCATGGTTGGCCTAACGCATTGGAATTCTTATTGAGTTTCGGTCAACAATTTTTGCGAACCTGCTAACACCGATGAAGAAAGTATACCAGATTTTTACTTGAGGAATGATATGTGGAATCCCAACTGTTGCAGTGTTCTAAAGTCGTTTTTTAGAGCTGTAAATAATGACCTTCTATGGCTAAACTTTGTGTCTGGTCACCAAAATGGGACCTATCTGTAGGCAACCTATCTGCCGAACGAAGGGATCGTGCTGCTGGAGGCGGTTTTTGAAGGGAAATGGAGTGAGACCCTATCTGCTCCACTCCTGCTCAAAAGAATCGCTTTACGAAAAGAAGTCGTACCATCCCGGCTGCCAGGCGTTACTCCAGCGCTTATCCGGCTGAGGCTCTGAACCTGTTCCTGCGACTTTATGAACGCCCTGAAACTGCCAGAAGAGCCTCTTGAAAAGGGAATCAATTAGTCATAGAATAGAATTGACCAGATCAAGAGGGGAACCATGGTGGGGAGGAACGCGATCTACTATTCTGAACTTCAAAGCTTGATAGCCCCAGGGGTCGCGGATAGTTTATTGTATCAACAGGGAGGAATTGCATGGAACATAGGCGCTTGTTCTCATTTCGGAAGCTGTTCATCGCTGCCTGTCTGATCTCTCCGTTTGTCTTTTTGGGGGTTGCGGTCGCCTTGGCAGAGGTCTGGACCGGACCGCAAAACCGAGTATCTCCGGGAGCCTGTCGGGTGATTCACAAACGCAATGGAGTCTGGGTCTGCACCGAAGCCTGCGGTGAAGGGGAATATCACCTTTGTGATGCAGCCTGTGCCGCGGCAGGCGGATGTACCAGCTGATAACCTAGTCATCGCTGCGCCATAAATTGGGAATCGATTTTTCTGTGGTGACGGCACATGGAAACGGTAGACTTATTAATGCAAAAGGAATTGTTCCTACGGGATACATCGCAATCTGCGCTAATGTCGTCCAATCTGGATAAGGTGTTTAAGGGAGAGTTATAGGGTGTACGAAATCCGCCAGGTCCAAGAAACCGATTTGCCTGAGGTCGCAGATCTCGATTCCGAGGCGTTTTCGCCATATGGCACGGTAGAAAGCCCGGACACCTTCGCCTTACGCTTTCAGGCATTTCCGTCAGGCTTTGTCGTTCTACTAGAAGACAACATGATTGTCGCCTATGGATGTTCCGAAAAATGGCGGACGGAGCGGGAGCCGGGGCTGGATGAAAATCCGCTCGACACTCATCAGCCTGACGGAAAAATCTTGTGCATTACTGGGATGGCCGTCCGCACTGCGCAGCGCGGCAAAGGGTATGGATTGGCGGTGTTGGATCATCTGATCCAGATCGCCAGGCAGGAACGTTGCTCGAAAATCGTACTCGAAACAACTCACGCCCAGGGCTTATATTTGAAAAGAGGATTTAAAACAATACAAAGTCGGAACGAGCGCAGGGTCAGGCTGGATGTTTTGGCATTGGATTTGGAGAATAGAAATTGATCCGCTTCTTACCAAAATAATATGGAGGAACCGATGTCAGACGATAATAAACACAACTTAATTTACTTTGAAAGCAAATCTATGAAAGACCTTTTCAGTGAAATGGAAGAATGGCAGAAAACCAATAACAAAAGGTTACTCTCAACTAACATTCAAAAAGATAAAAGGAAATTTTGCTGTATCGCCCTCACTAATCCTTCTGAGGTGATTATTTGCAGCGGAAGTGGTCTATTTCATCAGGCAGTCGTAGATCAGGACGGATCATTGTGGGTAAAAACTTAGCTGTGTAAGTACTAAAACATGATAGCCTATCAGCTCAGAAGCCATCGCAGGCAGTCTACAGACAGCGGCGGGCTAGGAATTGTCCCTATGGGATGCTTCGCAATCCGCGCTGACATTGGCTCCGCAGAGAGCCGTCTGTTTTGGATAAGGTGTCTACTGGATAGGCATGATATTATGTAGGATCGATGGCTGACATCCCCATCAAAGGAATTGTGAATTGATACACATCATCGAAGTGACACCATGACGTATCTGTGCAAATCCAGCCTCCGGATGGTCCTGCTCGAAATCCTGTTTGTGACGGCCCTGGCCTGTCGTGCCTCCGTCCCAATACCGGCCCTCCTGCCGGAAAAGCCGGTAATGACTCTCACGGCATTCCCGCCCACGGCCACCCTGGTCCCGTCCGCGACGACAATGCCACCGACTCCCTTTTCCCTGCCAAGTGCACAAGCCGGGCGCGTCGTCCACAGCGAACACTTCAACGACCTTGCGACGCTTGGTTTTAGCGTGGATTCCGCTGGCGACATGCAGATCCGGGATGGATTGATGATCCTGAGCGACTCGTTCTCCAAAACCGGCGACCCCTGGGCGGATGGGCACGTGGCCGAGCGCTCCATCTTCTCGCCGCGGGTCGGGGACGTGTCCGTCTTTTTATTCAAAGCCGAGAAGAATACTTACTTCGGATTTCACTATGAACTCTACGAAAGCACGGACGGCGGAGGTTATTATCGCGGGATCAACCTGGATTGCTGCCTGCCGGGCCTGACGTTGGATATTGACAGCGGCTACGGCAGCGACCATGCCACCCGGCAGGCGTTCCCGGTCGATCGCTTTCAGCCCGGGACCTGGTATTTTTACTCCCTGCGCATCCAACCGGACGGAACTTTCACCGCCCAACTTTGGGAGCGGGACCGGCCCGATCGGGTGATTTTCGACCTCAACCATACGCTCGACCCGGGTTGGGCGAAACCGGGCTTCACGTTCATCGTGGCTGTCGAGCAAGGAACCATGGAAGTGGATGAATATCAGGAAGTGGAGTCGGCCGGCGTGCCTTGATGAATTCGAAAGCCTGCAATCGAATAGATCATCAGTAGGGATGTGAAAGCCACATCAGGTAACCTGTAGGACAAGAGCGCAATGGTGTTGCGCGCGCTGATATCATCCCCAAAGGGAATGCCGCCCACTCTGGATAAGGCATTCAAGGGAGAGTTTTAATATGAATAGATTGCGATCCTCTCTCTTCTGTTTACATGCTGTCGCTCTTTGGAATATTAATGTTGGGAAGATTAGCTACATTCCCTCTTGATTTCGGCCGCCTCCGCCGTTGAGTATCCAGCCCAAGATTGTCCATTGGGCTGGATTGTTGGTGCTTTTTAATAGCGGTATCCATAAATACAAATCGCGTTTATTAAATCGTTGTTTGTACCACTGCTAAGCATCTCCGCATGGTTGCCCCACCTACTTCGTGCGATCAGATGTGTAGATCGTAATCAACGCATAAATTAATTCACTGTATTCGAAATTCTCATCGTGTCACACCTTTGAATACAGGCATTTTGTGCTTTCATTTTCCGGTTCGTAAAACATCCACTTGGCGAGTGAAGTCGCTGATCAGCGCTGTATTTCGTACGACTTTCTGGGCGGATTCGACATTCAATTTTCCCAAGCGCGCCATTTGCAGCAGAACGGCCGCTGGACCGTCTCCAACTATGTCTGCATACATCCTGGCCTGTTGGCGTGGGTTGAGTTGGTTGTACCTGGGTGAAAGGCGTAGTTTTGAAAGGATGGCATCACTTGAAGCTTCCACCCTTTCAACTAATTCATTAAGGGCGGCGTTATCTTGCTCGGACCATGGCACGATAGCGCGGATCGCCCCAGGTCTCTTTGCGACTCTGTAATCCTGGCGGACCCGTTCCCACAGGTTACCACGGCTGGGGACAGAAAAGATCCGGAACGAAGGCAGCAGAAGTCCGGTCAAGGATTTGCCCATCACGCAACTGGTGTCCAACCCGAAAACTTTATCCCGGTAAATGAATGGCTGGTCAGAGTCGGTGTAGTTTTTATGTCCCACGATCACTGGCCGGTCGCCAGTATACAGCTCATACCAGGGACGATCATAATGATCCCGCAGGATCCTCTCGCCCCCCATCGTGCCACAAAGAACGGACGGATTCTGTTCTTGGAGAGGAAGCCCCGGTTCAATATAACCGTGAATGATGATGGCATCCGGGAGATTGAGAAAGATTAGCAGACCACCCATCCACTTGACCGCCTCAGGATACGCTTCGCCTAGCTGAACTTGGCTGATACGCTGTGAAACAGAGAGTTGGATTTCCCCCCGACCGGCGCGGACATGCTTTCGTTCGTGGTTGCCCATCAACGACCTGACGTTGGGTTTGTTTCGAAAGAAGTCCAGTACTTGCGGTGTTTCTGGACCACGATCGACAATGTCCCCGACTGCCAATATGTCATCATCGCTTCCAAGGCCGGCTTTATCAAGTAATGCCTGAAGTTCATCATAACAGCCATGAATATCACCAATTACAAGGGTTGTCATACGGAATGTTTTGTCCAGATATCATCATGGGATAGGTCAAATTGCTGGTTTCGAATAAAGTGCTGTTTATGCGGACCCGCGTTTTCCATTGTCGCTTGAGTGATCCTGTTTGGCCGCCAATTTTCCGGAAGTATTAAGTCGTCGTAGTTCGCCTGAGCGATCACTGCGTATTCAATATCAGGAAATGAACACATCTCTCTGAATCCGACACCGTCACGGACGTGCAAACCTCACTTGCTGCCCAGACCCAGCAATTCAAGCGCTTGAAAATAGTAGAAGAATGCTTCTGGGCTAGACTTCTTGACCTTGTTCAATTTGTTGTAATCTGGATTTGATATATTCCAAGATGAGAGATCCTGTCCTGGCTCAAATCGGCCGATGGCTCCCTCTTGCCTCAGCAGTAAAGCGACCAGGTAGGCGGCTTTTGCTGCGCACAGGATAGCAATATCCAGAGAGAAAAATCCAGAATATATAAAAGCTGCCAGCTTCTTGAAACCTTCCAACAGCTCGGCAAATTCGTCGCTGGAGGATGATCCGCGCATCCCGATGATGCAGGCTGTGTCAAAAGTATCGCGCAAAACATCAGCCGGCGTGAGTTTTCTTAGCTTGCGATAGTTCAATTGGGTGGAGGCCACATTCCCAAAGGTCTGGCCCACCAATCTTAAATCCGATGCTGCATCGAACAGGATTCCAATATCGAACAATTGCTTGGCGATCTCCAATTCTTTATTTGTGCCATACAAGATCCCGGTGGTGTGCGGCGCAAAGGCCGTCAACTTGTCTCCAAGTAAACCTTCCACGGTCGGGCAAACGACCCGAGTGATTTTTCCTTCGACAAACAGGAGCGGTGACTGAACACCGATTTTCTGAAGGCGAGGGTACGGGTTTTTATCAAAAAGGATATCCAGCAGAATATGGCTCTCTTTGGTCTCGATCACGGAATTGAAGAAGAATTTGTAATGCTGTTTGGGTAATTCGCCCGTGCGCCTGCTTTCCTCATTGCGATGAAATACGCCTTTTTTCACCACGGATTGAAAGCGCTCTTCCAAGTCTTGCTTTTCAGCCACGACAACATCAATGTCAATCGAAAAACGCCGTGGTGCCCCCAACAACAGGATCAGAGATGTCCCGCCTTTGAAGATGAAATCCAGACCGCTCAACCGGAGCTCTTCGACCAGCGTAAGCGCCATGATCATCTTTTCGATCAAGATCGGGTCTTTCCCTTGGGAACCTTCGCGGATTCCCATGATCCATTCTGGTGTTCGGGATTGAGCGGATATCATTCGGCATTCTCCATGGTCAATGAGAGTTTAACCTGTGTCTGTGTGTTGATAAATTGCCGAAGTCTTTTGCTTGCCTTGCGCCGGCCGCCGTAGCGGAACAGTGTTCTTTCGCTGATCCAATAAGAAGCAAATGCGTTTTCAAAAATATGCACCAGCTCATCGCCCTGAAAGAAGAAATATTTTTCTTCATCAACAAAGATGTCCACCAGTATTTTTTCCAACTTTGGGAAAGATATCCCTTGGGCTGTTCTCTTGGGCGCTTGGGTAATTAAACGCGAGATTAAGATGCTGTCCGGTTGATGCAGTACATATCTTTTCATCATCACCCGGTCTGGATCAAAAAATGTCCGGCCCGGGTATTTCTGACTGAGAAGGTTGAATGCGGATTCGCATACATCTTTTTCTGTTTCGATAATGAATAGATTCTGACCTGGCTGGTGGAGCATGAACTCATGCAAGACCCTGGTTTCCCAACCCAGGTACTGGATATATGGGAATGCTTCCTGGATCGCTTGGTTCAGCGCTATAAATTCCTGTGACCAATCGGGTAAAAAGTGTTTTTTCTTCGAGGCCGGCTGGGATGACTCATAAAGAAATGCATATATCCCGGCACCGATGGGGGTGACGATTTGTCTCTTCTCCAGCCCGTATAGGAATCGTCGAAAGGCCTGTTCCGTTGCCGGCTGAGAACGCTGAAAGTAAAAGCTCCTCAAATTGGCCTTTTGGACAGACCGGTGACCGGAAAAGGTATTTATTAGTTCACGATCGTGTGACTTCGTTTCACTCTCTATCATATTTCACTCTCTGGTTCTAATTTCGTAAATCGTCACTAAATGATAAAAAGTGACGATTTACGAAACCGACATTAGTATACCAAAAAAACCGTAAAGAGTGAATGTTGCCGCATCCTAAGGCGCCTCCAAACCGGTTGATACCTGTCATTTCACTTTTCCGCTCATGAAATAATCACTGTAATCGCGGCC
>DATJPX010000036.1:0-7271 GCA_035506155.1 Anaerolineales bacterium | reverse complement strand
GCGAATCCCAGGCCAAGCAGCAAGGCTGCCTGTTGGACGAGGACCAGGTTGCCCGGGTTGGCTTCGATGCCGGCCAGCAGCCAGCCGGAGAACAAAATGAACGGCATCGCCAGGGTTTGGAAGATCAGGAAACGGATCAAGCCGCGGCCGGGTTTTTGTCCGTGGGAAGTCAGGAGCGGGATGGAAAGCAGGACGGCCACCTCGATCAACAAAGCGGCATAAAGGAAAGGTTCGACGGCCAGGCTCGCCACGAGCAGGGCCGTCAGCGCCAGCCCGAGGGGGATCAACCGCCCGGGGATCTTCACCAGGGCCGCCGGGACGAACCAGAAGAAGGCCGAGCCGTAGATCAGCGCCAGCGGCGCCCGGTCGGCGGAGGTGAGCGTCAGGTTGCGTCCCAGGATGGTGAAGGAGGACGCCAGTTTGAAGGATGTGCCGCCGATGGTAAGGGCAGTGTCGATCGGCAAGAGCCAGGCGGCGATCGTCAGGAAAAACGTGAACAGGCAGATTACCAGCCTGCCGACCCGCTCGTCGCGGGGCAGGAGCATCAGGGCCGACAGGGCAATCGGCAGGAAGATCCACAGCATGGGAGCGCTCATGCCTTCTCCTCCCGCGTGTTGGTCAGGAAGTACGCGCCAGCCATTGCCAGCCCAAGGTTGACAGCCACCAGCAGGGCCGCCACCAGGATGGAACTTTCCACGGCCGCGTAGATGACCTCGAATCCGGCCATGACGGTCAGCAGGCCCAGAATCACCTGGAACGGCTCGGCCGTGATCCCGAGATGGAGCAATCCGAGACCGATCACGAGCAGGCTGCCCCATGCAACCGGCAGGCTCATTCCCAGCCAGGTGTCCAGCCGCAGGGAAAGGGCAAAGGTCACCGCCAGGACCATCCCGGCGGCAAAGACCTGGAACAAACGGCCTTGCAGCCAGCTGTCTTCCGATGACTCCGTCCGGATCGTATTGAGTTGGGCGATCCCGAGGATCGCGCAAGCCATCCAGCCGCAGACGAGTTTGGTTGCGGCCATCGAAGCGGGCCAGCGCGTCTGGATCATCCAGAAGATGCCGATGTACTGAACCGCCAACAGGCCGAGACTCCAGCGCCAGTCACGGCTGAGCAGAAGGCCTGTGGCAGTGACCATGACAAGGAGAAGAACGATCCAGTTCAGGACGGTCGCCATGCTTATTTACCCAACGTAGATAATATCGAAAGGATGAGCACCAGGAGGACGAACGACCAGAGCAAACCGCCATCCCCTTCGAGGGAGCCGGTCAGCACTTCAAGCAGCCTGAGGAAGAAGACATAAATGGAGTTCAAGAATCCATAAAGCCATTGGATGCCAAAGAGCCTCGTCCATTGGGATGGGGTGCTCCCTGGAGGAAGCCGGGTGAGGAACCGCACGGCCAGGATCATGAATACGACCACCAGGAGGATCACCACGACGGCCAGCCACCAGACCCCGATGGTACGTGCTCCATCCCAGCCCATGAAACCGAGCAAACCTGCCATCCCGACAAGGATCAGCAAGCCGATCGGATAGATCGCCTTGACCCATTTCTCCTGCGACTCGAGGCTGGTCTCGCCGGGGTGGAGGGTATGGCGCAGGTAGCCGCTGATGAGCAGCGCCTGGGCAGGCAGGAGAGGAATGATGTAAAGCCAGGAAAGATTATTCCCGGCCTGCCAGGCGCTCGCCGTCGGGGAAAAGGGCAGGGAGGAGAGCGCCCAGGTACCCAGGAAGGGCAGCCAGAGGATGCTCCTGCGGCGGGCGGAGAACAGAAATAACAGGCCGCCGGTCAGGATCAGGGCCACGCCCCAGCCGATGCTTCCGGCGGGATTCCCGCGCAGGCTGTCGGCCACGGCCAGGGAGGCGAGGCCCAGCACCCAGAACGGCCGGCCGAGGACCTCGTCGGAGGCCCTCAACCACATCCAGCCGGAATACAGGGCGGTAACGGCCGCCAGGACGAGCAGGTAAGGAGTTAGCGGCGACTTCAATCCCGAGGCGGGGATGTGAGCGAGCAGCGACAGGCTGGCTGCAGCGGAGACCAGGCGCAGGGTGCTTCCGAAACCACGCCGGACGACGTTTTCCTTACGATAGGGCAGGTGGAGCGGCAAGACGCCCAGCCGGAGGCCTGCCGCGATCAACAGGAAAATTCCCAGATAGGAAGGGGTGGAGCGAAAATCGAGCGGGATGCCCCGGGCGGTGCCGATCAGGTCGGCCCAGATCACCAGTCCGGTCCCGGCCAGGCGGGCGGCAAAGGCGATCGCCACGCCTTCGTTCTGGGCCTCGCCTTCCGTGGAGCGCAGCATGATCACCAGCTCGACCAGGTCGATGACCGACCAGGTGAGCACCAGGGTCAGTGGATTGTCCGCGGCGACCGCCAGGATGCCCAGGGCGGCCAGGACCAGCGTTCCGGCCCAGGTCTCGGGCCCGTTTTCGGAACGCACCACCGAGGTCCAGATGACGGCCGCTGCCAGGGCCGCCAGGGCCAGGGCATAAGGCCAGGAGGTCCCATCCGCCAGCCAGGTGGGGGCGGAGAGGAACAATGTGACCGGCTGCCAGGGCGGCAGGGTGATCGTCTGGGGAAAATGGATCAGCCACAGGAACACGCTCAACAGGGAGACGATAGCCCCGGTGGCGGCCAGCATCCAGGGATACTTGAAGCGGGAGCGGGTGATCCGCAGGAGAGCCAGGACCAGGGCCGTGGCGAACATCAGGAAGACGGGCAGGAAAATCAGCATAAGACGGGGTAATTGTAACAGAAACGTTGTCCTCTTCGCTGGGTTGTAGAGAGAGGAAGGGCTTTGAAGACGATACCCCCCGGCTCGAATGGCCCTTTGGAATCCGCCGGGGTAAATTGGTCCTTTTCGTGAAGTTCTCAAGTAAAATACACTTATCTACCCGGAGGAGACAGTTATGGCCCGCTATTTGTTGATCGTCAACCCAACCTCAGGTCGGGGGTTTGCCGGCCGGTCCTTGCCGCTGATGGAAGCCGAGCTCAAGAAATACAAGATCGAGTACGACATCGTCATGACAGAACGTCCCTGGCATGCTGCCGACCTGGCCGAAAAAGGCGCCCGGGACGGCTACGAGGCGGTCATCATCGCCAGCGGGGATGGAACTGCCAACGAAGTATTGAACGGGCTGATGCGCGCCCGCAAGGCCGGTTTTACCAAAACGGCCATGGGACAGATCGCCGTTGGCACGGGGAATGATTTTGCCTTCGGGATGAACATCCCGGGCGGCGTCGAGATCGGCTGCAAGATCCTGGCCGAGAACTACCGCCGCAAGATGGATGTGGGCGTCGTCAGGGGCGGGGATTACCCGGACGGACGCTACTTCGGCAACGGGGTAGGGATCGGTTTCGACGCCGCCACCGGTTTCGTGGCCGCCAAGATCCGTTGGACGCGCGGCCTGCTGCTTTACCTGATCGCCGCCATCGAAACCATTTTCGTTTACTATAAGGCTCCGACCGTGCGCCTGGTCTACGAAGGCAAGGAGCTCACCCAACCTTCCCTGATGATCTCGATCATGAACGGACGGCGGATGGGCGGCGGCTTTTTCTTCGCCCCTAAAGGCGATCCCGGCGACGGCTGGTTCGACATGTGCCTGGCCCGGTCAGCAAGCCAGCTGCGCATTTTCGGATTGATCCCCTATTTCATGAAAGGCACCCAGGCGACCCAGCCGGAAGTCAAGCTGGACCGCTGCCGCAAGGTCGTGGCGACGGCTATCAGCGGGACCATGCCGGTCCACTGTGACGGCGAAACGGTCTGCTTCGAAGGCAAGGAACTCGAGATCGAGCTCCTGCCGGCCCAGATCGAGTTCATTACCCAGAAGCCAGCGGCATGAATGCGCTCCAGACATTCGTCTCCGGCGTGATCTGGACCGGGACAAACCTTTCCTGCCGGATCGACGCCATGGACCTCGGCCGGGTGCCGGCGCGCGGACCGTTGATCCTGGCTACCAATCACATCAATTCGCTGGAAGTCCCGCTGCTGCTCTCGCAGCTCTACCCGCGCCGGATGATCGGATTGGCGAAAGTCGAGACCTGGAACAACAAATTCATGGGCTGGCTCTTCAACTTGTATGAGGCCATCCCGATTCGCCGCGGCGAAGCAGACATGGAAGCACTTCGCCGCTGCCTAGCTTCCCTGGCGGCTGGGAACATCCTGGCGGTCGCCCCCGAGGGGACTCGCTCCTACACCGGGATCCTCCAGCCCGGCCAGCCCGGGATCGTCCTGCTGGCATTGAAATCCGGCGCGCCGATCCTGCCGGTCGTCCATTGGGGCGGGGAGCGCTACGGCCACAACCTCAAGCGCCTGCGCCGGACGGATTTTCACATCCGGGTGGGGAAGCCCTTTACCATGGATCCACATGGCGAGAAGGTGACCTCCGAGATCCGTCAGGCGATGGCCGACGAGATCATGTACCAGATGGCAGCGTTGATGCCGGAGTGGTACCGCGGTCAATATACCGGCTGCAACCCGCCGCCCCAGGAATACCTGAAATTTGCCTGATCGAGATCGCGGGATCGCGGAATGCATCCCGCGATTTTTTTGTTGGGGAGTATAATTCGGACTTACTTTGGTGAATTACTTTGCCAGGAGGCTTATGGTCAAGCTGATTCTCCGTAAACAAGAATATGAAGTGCGCCCTGGCATGACCCTGCTGGACGCGCTTAAGAAGAACAACATCCTGCACGAAGGCGTGATCGCCACCCGTGATGGCGAGCTGATCGAAGCGGACGAAATCCTCAAGGACGGCGAAGTCATCAAGATTATCACCGCCATATCGGGAGGATGAATGAAATGCCGGACCTGCGGCCAAAAGGCCGCCATCAACATGCGCCAGCACAAACTGGCGCTCTGCAAGGAACATTACCTGGAGTGGCTTCCCGCCCAGACGGACCGCATGATCGAAAAGTACGCCATGTTCACCCACCAGGACAGGATTCTGGTGGCGGTCTCGGGCGGAAAGGATTCGCTCTCCCTCTGGGATATCCTCCACCGCCTTGGCTACCAGGCAGACGGCCTGTATATCTGCCTGGGCATCGACGAGGCGATCGGCTACTCGGATGAGTCCCAGCGGCTGACCGAAAAATTTGCCGCCGAGAACGGCCTGAAACTGCACATTGTCGACGTCCAGAAGGAATATGGGGATACCATCCCCCAGATCGCCCGCGCTTCCCATCGCGGCCGGGAAAAACCTTGTTCGGTCTGCGGTCTGGTCAAGCGCCACGAGATGAACCGGATCGCCCGCGACCTGGGATATGACGTCCTGGCGACCGGCCATAACCTGGACGATGAGGCAGCCACCCTTTTCGGGAATACCCTCACTTGGTCGGGAGAGTACCTGCTTCGCCAGGGACCAGTCTTGTCCGAAGCCCCCGGTCTGGCGCGCAAGGTCAAGCCGTTGTGCCGGTTCTACGAGCGCGACATGCTGGGCTACGCTCTGCTGCGCGGGATCGAATACATTTACGAGGAATGCCCCTTCTCGGTCGGCACTACCTCGATCTACTATAAAGAGTTGCTCAACAAACTCGAGAGCGACCGCCCCGGGGCAAAGTTGTCCTTCTACCTCTCTTTCCTGGAAGCCCGCAAATCCGGCCTGTTCACCGAGCGGGAGCAGATCCAGGCCGAGCTTCATCCCTGCCCCAACTGCGGGCAGCCCACCTCATCGGCCGGTCTGTGCGCTTTCTGCCGCATGATGGAAATGAAGACCAGCATGGCTTGATTTTCGGGGAAGGGATTGTGCCGGTTGCAGGCCCGGTTGAACAACCCTGCGGCGGTCGGAGTTCCCGCCAAATCAAAACAAAGGAGTGGAAAGTTGAACACCGAACGGCAATACCGCTACTTCGACCTGATCATGGCCGTCTTCGTGACAGTGCTGGTGGTCAGCAATATCGCCTCCTCGGCCAAGATTGTGGACTGGGGCTTCAGCATATTCGGGGTCCGGATGGCCTTCGACGCCGGCACGATCCTTTTCCCGGTGAGTTACATCTTCGGCGACATCCTGACCGAAGTCTACGGCTACAAAAATTCGCGGCGGGTCATCTGGGCCGGCTTCGCATGCCTGGCGCTCAGTGCGGTTATTTTTGCCGTCGTCAAGGTCATGCCTGGGGAATCCCAGTGGGAAAAATACGCCGGGGATGCCGCCTATCTGGCCATCCTGGGAGGCATGTCGAGCGGAGGGATCGTCCTGGCAAGCCTAGCCGGGTACTGGTCCGGTGAATTCACCAATTCGTTCGTCCTGGCAAAAATGAAGATCCTCACTCGCGGCCGCTGGCTTTGGACGCGCACCATTGGCAGCACAATCGCCGGCGAGCTGGTCGACACGGTCGTCTTCGTGACCATCGCTTCGCTCTTCAAGGTTTTCCCATGGAGCCTGTTCCTGACGCTGTCGCTGACCAACTACATATTCAAATGCGCCGTCGAAGCATTGATGACCCCGGTGACTTATGCGGTCGTGACCGGGTTGAAGAAAGTCGAGCGGGAGGATTATTATGATCGGGAGACGAATTTCAATCCGTTCCTGATCAAATAATTTTGATCCCTTGAAAATGAAAACAGCGACTCGAAAGTCGCTGTTTTTTGTATAAATACCCCGCACATGCCGTTTGCTGCAAAGTTCTGAACCTGCTATTGCAGGTCTGGGTAACCTCCTGACAATTCAGCCTTGGCCGAGGCCTATCGCATCATTGTCGCGAGATCGGTTCCCCTTTAATGGGTGTTGGCTCAGAGCGGAGATGCAGCATCGCGTGCACGGCAGGGCAATGTCCTTATACCACATACTCAGGGGCATGAGTAGGGAAAGATTAAACACGTAGGGGCGACCGGCCGGTCGCCCCTACTGAAATCATGGATACACCCGTTTGATCGTCCTCGGGAACGGGATAGCCTCCCGGATGTGCTCGATCCCGCACAACCAGGCGACTGTCCGCTCGACGCCCATGCCAAAACCGGAGTGTGGAACGCTGCCGTACTTGCGCAGGTCCAGGTACCACTGGTAGGCGGACTCGGGCAGGCCGTGCTGGTGGATGCGCTCGAGCAGCAGCTCATGGCTGGACATGCGCTCCGAGCCGCCGATGATCTCGCCATAGCCTTCCGGGGCGAGCAGGTCGACGCTCTTGCAGACCTCCGGCCGGCCCGGCCAGGGTTCCATGTAGAAGGCCTTGACCTGGGTCGGGTAGCCGTAGACGAAGACAGGCTTCTCGTAGAGGTTGGTCAGGGCGCTCTCGTGCGGGGCGCCGAAGTCGATGCCCCACTCGAATTTGAGC
>DATJPX010000035.1:0-3806 GCA_035506155.1 Anaerolineales bacterium | reverse complement strand
TATTCCCGGGTTTGCGAAGAATTGGATATGACCCAGTCCAGGCTCAAGGAGCGGATCCTGGCTGCAGCGAAGGCGTCCTTCCTTCCGGATGCCGAGCGGCAGAGGCTGGTCGACCAGCTCAAGCTGGAATTGATCTAAGCGCACGAACGCGCCCCGCACTTCGAGAGCAGGAATGCAGGGGCTTGAGGGCATCCGGGATCCTTCCCGGTGCTTTTTAGTCCCGGTGGATTTTCCTCCCGAATGCCTCCCTTCCGTCTGATGGGAAGGGCAGGGCTGGGCGCGAAGAAATATCGTCAAAGGAGCCAGTATGATTCACGATCATTTCAAGTCCCGTGATCTTCTCAAGATCGGTAAAAAACAATACGCGTACTATCGGTTGGATGCGCTCGAGCGAGCCGGCCTGGCCAGCCTGGGCAAACTGCCGTTTTCCATTCGCGTGATGCTCGAGGCTGCCCTGCGGCAGTGCAATGAAGTCGAGATCACCCAGGCGGACGTGAAGAACATCGCCGCCTGGAAGCCGACCGGAGCGCGCCCCGGAATCCCGTTCCTGCCGGCCCGGGTGGTCATGCAGGACTTCTCCGGCCTGCCGGCCGTGGTCGACCTGGCGGCCATGCGGACCGCCATCGCCCGCCTGGGCGGGAATCCCAAATCGATCAACCCGCTCGTCCCCGTGGACCTGGTCATCGATCACTCCGTCCAGGTGGATTTTTTCGCCAACGCGGATGCCCTCCAGCGCAACGCCGAGGTCGAGTTCCAGCGCAACCGTGAACGCTACGAGTTCCTCAAGTGGGGCCAGAAGGTCTTCTCGAATTTCCGGGTCGTCCCCCCGATGACCGGCATCATCCATCAAATCAACCTGGAATACCTGGCCGAGGTCGTCTCGGTCAAGAAAGTGGACGGCGAGCTGCTGGCCTTCCCCGACACGGTCGTCGGGACCGACTCGCACACGACGATGATCAACGGCCTGGGCGTGGTTGGCTGGGGCGTGGGCGGCATCGAAGCCGAGGCCGTCATGCTCGGCCAGCCCATGGACATGCTCCTGCCGGATGTGATCGGTTTCAAGCTGCACGGCAGGCTCAAGGAAGGCGTGACCGCCACCGACCTGGTCCTGACTGTCACCCAGATGCTGCGCAAAAAAGGCGTGGTGGACAAATTCGTCGAATTCTTCGGCCCCGGCCTGGACAGCATGTCGCTGCCGGACCGCGCCCTGGTCTCCAATATGTCGCCCGAGTACGGCGCCACGATGGGTTATTTCCCGGTGGATGCCGAAACGCTGCGCTACCTGCGCCTGTCTGGTCGCCCGGACGAAGTCGTCGAGCGGGTCGAAGCCTATTGTCGGGCCCAGGGCCTGTTCCGGGAAACCGGGATGCCCGATCCCGAATTCACCGACACCCTCGAGCTCGACCTGGCCTCGGTCGTCCCGTCGTTGGCAGGACCCAAGCGCCCGCAGGACCGCGTTGCCCTTAACGATATGAAATCCACCTTCGAGAAGGCCCTGGTCGCCCCGGTCAAGGAGCGCGGCTATGAATTGAAGCCCGCCGATCGCACCCGCACCGGCAAGGTCGGCACCAACGGAAGCTCCTATGAGATCGGGCACGGAGCGGTCGTCATCGCGGCGATCACCTCCTGCACGAATACCTCCAACCCGTCCGTGATGGTTGCGGCCGGCCTGCTGGCCCGCAAGGCCCTCGAAAAAGGCCTGAGCGTCAAACCCTATGTCAAGACCAGCCTGGCACCCGGCTCACGGGTCGTCACCGAATATCTCAGGAAAGCCGAACTGATCGATCCGCTGGCCAAACTGGGCTTCAACGTGGTCGGCTACGGCTGCACCACCTGCATCGGTAACAGCGGACCGCTCCCGGGCGAGGTCGCCAAGGCGGTCAGCGGATCCGACCTGGTGGCCGCAGCGGTCATTTCCGGCAACCGCAACTTCGAGGGCCGCGTCCACCCGCTGGTCAAGGCCAACTTCCTGGCCTCGCCGCCGCTGGTGGTGGCTTATGCCCTGGCCGGCACGGTCGACATCGACCTGACCAGCCAGCCGCTGGGCACGGGCAAGGATGGCCCGGTCTACCTCAAGGATATCTGGCCGACCGTTCAGGAGATCTCCGAGCTGGTCTCCTCCAGCCTGGACCGGGGCATGTTCGAGGACCGCTATGCCAGCGTCTTCGAAGGCTCGCAGATGTGGCAGGACATCCAGGTCAGCGGCGGCGACCTGTTCGAATGGGACGAGGCGTCCACCTACATTCACCATCCGCCCTTTTTCCAGAGTCTGACCCTCGACGTGCCGTCGATCGCCGAGATCAAGGGGGCCCGCGTGCTGGCCCTGCTGGGCGATTCGATCACCACCGACCACATCTCCCCGGCCGGGAACATCGCCGCCGACAGCCCTGCCGGGCAATTCCTGCAGGAACGCGGCGTCCCGCCCCGCGATTTCAACTCCTATGGCTCGCGGCGCGGCAACGACCTGGTCATGACCCGCGGCACCTTCGCCAACATCCGCCTGAAGAACCTGTTGGCGAACGGAAAGGAAGGCTGGTTTACCCGCCACTTCGGCGCCGGCAAGGACGAACCGACCACCATCTACGCTGCCGCCACGCGCTACCAGGCCGAGGGCGTCCCGACCATCGTCCTGGCCGGCAAGGAATACGGCACCGGCTCGAGCCGCGACTGGGCGGCCAAGGGCGCCTTGCTCCTGGGCGTCCGGGCGGTCATCGCCGAATCCTTCGAGCGCATCCACCGCTCCAACCTGGTTGGGATGGGCGTCCTGCCGCTGCGCTTCGTGGACGGCCAGAACGCCGAATCCCTGGGCCTGGATGGTTCGGAAGTCTTCGATCTCACCGGATTGAAGGATGGCATGGACCCGCGCAGCCTGGTGACGGTCCGGGCGAAGAAAGCCGACGGGAAGGTCGTCGAGTTCAAGGCGGAGGCCCTGCTCAATACGCCGGTGGAGGTCAATTACTTCCGCAATGGCGGCATCCTGCAGACGGTGCTGCGCAACCTGGTCAAATGACAACCCCGGGCGGAGGCTGACTCCGCCCGGTCTTCATCTGTCCATTTGGAGGTAGATATGTCGAATCCCACCCCCGAACAAATCCGAGATTTCGTGATCGCCGGGCATTTCGACCTGGAGAAGGTCAAATCCATGCTGGAAGAGCAGCCGGCTTTATTGAATGCCGCCCATCCCTGGAGCGAATCGGATCGCGAGACTGCCCTGATGGCAGCCGCCCAGACCGGCAACCGGCCGATCGCCGAATACCTGCTCGAGAAGGGCGCCCCACTGGACATCTGTACAGCGGTGATGCTCAACCGTCATGCCGCCGTGATGGGCTTCCTGGACCAGGATCCTGGCCTGATCAACGCCCGCGGCGCTCACGGCCTGCCGCTGCTGGCGTTCGCCGGATTCAGCGGCAACATCGAGCTGACCAGCCTGTTGCTCTCGCTGGGTGCGAAGGATGGCAGCGAGTTTGCCCTGCACAATGCCATCAGCCGGGGCGACGCCGACCTGGTCCGCTGGCTGCTCGAGAACACCCATCCCGATCTGGAGTGGAAAAACTATGAGCAGAAGACCGCCCTGGCCGTCGCTGAGGAGCAGCACAAGGACGCCATTGCCGAACTCTTGCGGGAACGCGGTGGAACTGTTTCGTGAGCGGGCCCCGGCATTCGCCGGGGCTTTTTTTACGGTTTGATAGGCTTTTATTAGCCGGATGATAGGCGGGCGACCTGACAATTCTGTAACATCAGATCACGAACCTTTTGTCTTCGGGAGGGTTCCAACTCAAGACGAGGTGAATTTTCATGATTTCAAA